>UQGM01000037.1 GCA_900540535.1 uncultured Oscillospiraceae bacterium
GCAGCGGTCTCCAAAACCGCGTGCCGAGGGTTCAAGTCCTTCTGCCCCTGCCAAACAAAAAGCACCGATTATTCGGTGCTTTTACTTTTACACGTTTAAATTATTTGGATGGTGTGAAACATCCGGGCATATTATTTAAATATGTATGCTGTTAAGTAAAT
Source organism: uncultured Oscillospiraceae bacterium (assembly GCA_900540535.1). GTDB lineage: Bacteria > Bacillota > Clostridia > Oscillospirales > Acutalibacteraceae > UMGS263. The sequence continues at coordinate 162 of UQGM01000037.1, forward strand.
GAGATGTATGCATATAAAAAAGCGTCGGTAATCCGACGCTTTTTATGTTAAATTTAATATCAGTTTAAAATATCAAAATAAACTCATAAATCACATTTTACAGTTTTGCCTGCATATTTATCTCTTCCGGAAAAGAGTTTGGCTTTCACTGATTTTTTGTTGTCGTTCTTCTCTATTGTCACATTGATTTTTGAAACAGTCTGATCAGGATTTGAGATATAAAGGCTGCTTTCAGTTAAAATTATTGAGCAGGGCTTATCGACGGTGATTTTAATGCTGTCCATTTCGAGAGTGCCGGCTTTAAAGAATACCCCGTAAACAGTTTCACTGTCTGCAAGTTTAACTGCATGAATATCAGTTTCGCTGACTGTTTTGATGTTTTCCGTATTATAATTCTTTAACTCATCAGCTGAATTTATTCCCGGCAGCAGCACATATTTATATGCTTCACCTGATGGTTTTATACCGTGATTAATAGTAAGGGTAAACACTTCTTTTTCTATTAAATCCTTGTTTGATGAGCTGGTGTTTATATCAGTCCATTTGCCTTGCTGAATCTGTTTGTTGACAGAAATTTTATTGTCATCAAGGAATGCATAACCGACTTTATCATGGTATATGCCTTTGTATCCGGTGAGATCAGCTTTGCCGTTTTCAATGGTTTTGAGATTTCCATTTTTGTCTATGGCTATTGCATTTTCATCTGAAAGGCATTGATTGAGTGTAGTCATGATTTCATTGGAATTTGAGGAATTAATGCCGGTTCCGATGCAGATTATCATGTTGTCAATCATGAAATATGATTTGTTTGCACTGGTATTAACTGAAAAATCCTTGTCATTATATGCATATGCAGATATACCGCATTTACCGTCAGAAACACCGCCGGAAAATGCACCCGAACCATAGGTTCCCCATTCCTGAGGCAGGGGAATATCTTTTACATGAGGCGTTGTAGTTCCCGGAATAAGTGAAAAATCCCAAACAGGGAAGATGTTATAGTATTCATCGCCGTCTACATATATTGAATAAGCTCCGTCGGCAAGGAAATATCCTTTGAGATTTTCTTTGTTGCCGTTTTCGTTTCTGTATGTTCTGTTTGAAACAGTGCGAACATCAAAGGTAAAGTCGGGCACAGTGTGAAGAGTGTAATCGGAACGCCAGTAATGTGTGTTTTTCTGTTCTACAAGATAATCGGGAGATTTTGTTCCGTTTAAGCGATCAATAACTGTATCGTACAGCTCGGAATTTTCCTCGTCTATGATTTTGAGCTTTTCATAAAGTGTTATGTCTCCAGAAAAATCGAGGGAATCTTCACGGGAGAGGCTTCTTCCTCCGGTGTTGTAAAGTCTGTATTTTCCTCTGCCGACTCTTATGTATGTTTCGTTGATAAATCCTCTTACAAGGTCAATTGCCTCCTGCGGCATTGCATATTTTGTATCTGCCGTAGCGGCGGCGATTGCGGCAACTGCGTTGATAATTGAGTTTCCGTAACCGGTAATGTAGAGCTGCGGACCGTGCTGCTGATATGAGTTATCGTACTGGAAACCTTCTTTTTTAGTATATTCAAGGGTAGAGTATGCCTGCTTTGCAGCAAATGAAATAAGACTTTCGTCGCCTGTAAGAGCTCCTCTGTAAACATAGTGGAGAGCTATATCCGCTTTGTTGGCGCCTGTCCACTTTTTGGGATTTCCGCCGGTTTCTTTCATTCTTTCCAAAATAGCATTTTCTATTTCTTCAGGTACTTTTTCCTCACCAAAACGCATTAGAACTAAAATGCATCCGAGCTTTTGAGGGGATGAAATTTCCTGCATATACCAGTTGGTACTGGTTGGATTTGCATTTTGCCAAAAGTTCAGACAGTTTATTATTTTGGTATAGGCTTCGTGGTTTTTGTAAAATTTTCCCTTTGGATTTACATAGGAAATGCATAAATTTTTAATGTTAACAAGATGCCCATCCGGTTTCCAGTTTGTCTGTTCATGGGACTGATAGTCTATATCTGCAAAGCTTCCGTCACTTTGAATTTCTTCAAAAGCTTTTGCGGCCTTTTGGTTTATTTCGTAAATATTCAGGTTTGCAATTGTCATTTCATAGTTGTAGCTTTGAGAAAGAACATTTTTGCAAAGCTGTGAATCGGGGTTTTTACCGCAGCCGGTAAAAAGAGAAGCAAAAGTTACGCTTGAAATGAGAAGTAAAGCTGTGAGCTTTTTAGACAGATTCATTTTTCTTACCTCATATATTTATATTTGATATTATTATATCAATGAGGATTGTAGATTTATATTAAATTTTTGCCTAAAAATGATGTGTTTTAGTTAATTTGATATTTAACTTCGGGGATTTGGCCTTTATAAATTAATTACCCAATAAAAAATACAGCAGAACTTTGCGAATAAACAAAGCCTGCTGTATTTTTTTAAAATTGCAGTTTTAAAAGGTCGCTTATTTACGGATGAATCTGATATTGATAAGCTCAAAGGGCTTGAGAGTGATTTTGCTGTCGGACATATCTCCGATTTTTTCCTCAAGGATGTTTACAATACTGTGAGGAATATATTCGCTCAATGAGATATTTGCAGTCTGCATTTCATTGCTGCTGTTATAAAAACGCAGTATAAGACCGTTTTTATCAATGGGTGATTTAACTGTTTCAAGAACAATGTTTTCATTGTCGCTTGTGTAATCGGGGAGCAGAGCCTTGTCTCTTTCACCCTGCACTTCAACGAGGGGGTTATTAAACAGATAGGCCTGTTTGTATGTTTCCGAGCCGAGTTTTCCGCTGTGTGGGAAAAGTGCAAGTCTTATTTTATGCTGTCCCTGATCCACATTCTTGCCGGGACCTCCAAGGGGGCTTCTGATAAGATTGACATCAATAACGCTACCCTTACAGCGGAATCCGTATTTGCAGTCGTTGATAACTGAAATACCCATATTGTTATCTGAGAGATCTGCGAATTTCTGACCTGAAACCTCAAACTGAGCTTTTTCAGCAGGTGTATTTTCCGTAGTTTTTCTTTCAATGTGGCCAAACTGGATGTTGAAGCTGCACTTGTCTGATTTAATGCATGTGGGGAAAGCAACTCTCAGCATGCGATTTTTCTGACAGCAGTCAATGTCAATATCAAATACCGCCATTGGACTGCTGTCAGTAATTGTAATTTTTTCATTGATAGTAGTTTTGCCGATTTTAAAGGAGATTTTTGCGTAAGCTTCCGGACCGTCCTTGCCTGTGCTGAATGATGTGCATACGGCGTTCTTTTTGATTTTGTAATAGCTGTGGGGCTGAATATCCCAGCAGTCACCGATATCATGGTAAACTGAGAAAACACCCATAGGCTTTTTGTGGTCTGTAAACTCTTTTTTCAGGAGTTTGTCGTAATAGGAAACAATTACTCCGTTTTTAAACTGAATTTTTACACGGTCGTTTTCAATGGAATTGTGAGCAGCCTCAGCGGAGAATGTTTTTATTTCTTCTCCGTCAGATACTTTCCGGCATCCCATAGGAGGAACGGTAAGTTTAATCCAGTTGTTGCCGTTTTTAACGGAAGTTTCGCAAGGGTAGGAGTTAAAATTACATAAAACTTTGTCCGATGTAAGCTTTGCTGATAAATACATTATAGCGTCTGTGAGCTTTTTATATATTACTTCATATCTTGCAACGCTCTCTTCGTAAACTCTGTTTATTGAAGAACCGGGAAGAATGTCGTGGAATTGATACAGTAAAATTTCTTTCCAGATTTCGTCAAGGTCCTCGGAGGGGATAGGGGGATTGATGTCATTCTTTTCTGCCATGCAGAGAAGATATTCATAGTTTTTCAGAGCGAATTCACATTTGCGGTTAAATTTTTTGTTTTTTGACTGAGTGGTATAAGTTCCTCTGTGTTTTTCGAGATAAAGCTCGCCTCTGTATGTGGGATAGGGGGTTATTTTGTCATCGGCTTTTTTAAAGAAATCGAGAGCTTTTTCCGGTTTTACTCTTGGTACTGATTTTAAATCTCTGTAACGGTGGAGGCGTTCAATGTGTTCAAAGCCGGGGCCTGCTCCGCCATCGCCTATTCCGTAGAGAATAATTGATTTGTTGGAGATTTTGCGCTCCTGAAAATTCTTTTCACCGAAAATTATTCTGTCAGCACGGCAGGGGCTGTTATATGTATCTTCAGGCAGCATATGGGCGAACACCTCGCTGCCATCAAGCCCCTGCCATTTGAAAGTGTGATATGGGAATTTAGTAACGGTGTTCCAGCTCATTTTTTGAGTGAGAAAATAGGGGACGTCAGCAAGCTTCATTACCTGAGGAATACATGCTGAATAACCAAAGCTGTCGGGACCCCAGAAGATTTTCATATCCTGACCGAATTCGTCTCTGAAAAATCTTTTTCCGTAATAGAACTGTCTTATCATGCTTTCGCCGCTTATGAGGTTGCTGTCCATTTCAACCCATGTAGCGCCCTGTACATCCCAGTGAGGAGTTTTGGCAAGTTCGAGAACTTTATCGTAAACTGATGGTAACTCTCTTTGACCCATTGATACAGCTGCGCCTGAGAAGCTCCGAAAATGTAATCGTCATATCTGTTAATATTAGTGAACTGATTAGTAAAGGTTCTTGCGGCTTTTCTTTTGCTTTCTCTTATAGGCCAAAGCCATGCAAGGTCAAGATGTGCATGACCTACTGCACTGTATTCAAAAACATTATCGCCGTTATTTTTGGTTTCAAGAACGGGCTGAAGTATGTTTCTGCATTCTGACGCTGTTTTTTCGGTTATTTCCTTTGTCTTTGGAAGCACATGCTTTACAGCGTCCAAAATTACTTTTTTAAATTCCTTGTCATCGCTGCTTTCATATACATAGCAAAGGGTTTCAAGGTCATAGCTGAGAGCTCTTATTTCCTTATTTTCCCTGGCTATACACAACTGACTGAAACGTGATTCTTTTTTCATGTTGCCGAAAAGATCGTTGGCTCCTGCGTCAATCCAGAAATCAACTGTTCTGCCGTCAGTAAGATTGTTGTTTAAAACAACCCTTTTCTAAAATGTTGTCAATATATTTTGCAGTATTTATAAAAAAACACAATCCTATAGATTATTTTAATCAAATTCGTGCAATTATGGTGCCGAAATATTAAATTTCATTCCGATATAAAATTATTCTGAAAATGTCAATTAATGTTATTAAAAATGCCTTTTTTGATATTCTTTAAGCATGTGCCCTGTGATATAATTAAACCCAATTAAAAATTATGTGTTGATAAAGCTTATAAGGAGTCGAACGTAAAATAATGCATTCAAGAAAGATGGGATGAACGTGAACGGAAAAATTGTAAATCTCAGCAGGGACCCTGAAATTTATGTGGAGGAATTTAAAAAGGACGGGGAATATTTTGCAAAAATTGTAAATTCATCTAATGTTCCAATAAAGGTAAAGGAAGCCGTTGTTTACGAAAAAGATATATCTGAACTTGGATTTTCAAAGGAAGCAATGGTTTACTGTGAGGGGTATCAGAAGCTTGCTTCTACATACGTAAAGCTTAGTGATATATCGGAAAATCTCGGCAGTATGGATAAGGATCATTATAAGCTGCCCCAGACAAAGGGATTTTTTATAGGCTATAACTATGTGTGGTTTTCGGAAAAAGGCAGAATCTGGCTTCTCGGAGCTTCCAGTTGCCGGAGCTATACTTCTGAGATAAGAATAAATCAGGAAAAACTTCAGCTTGTTCAGATAATCGAGGGAAGAGAGATTCAGGCGAATGCATCCCTTGATATTGAAAGTTATGTTGTAATAGAGGGAACAGATAAAAACAGAGTTTTGGAAAAATTTGCATCTTGTCTTATTGCTAATCATCCCACAATACCGTTCAGAGAAGTACCGGACGGCTGGTGCAGCTGGTATTGTTACGGACCGAAGGTGACTCAGGATGCAATTATGGAAAACATGGCGGTTATAAAGAGAAAATATCCTGCCCTTAAATATATCCAAATTGATGACGGATATCAGCCTCATATGGGCGACTGGCTTTTGCAGACAAAGAAATTTCCTAAGAAGATGAAAGATATTTGTCTTGAAATAAAAGAAGCGGGCTGCGAACCTGCAATATGGGTTGCTCCTTTTATTGCATCGGAGGAAAGCGAACTTTTAAAGGAACATCCGGATTGGTTTATAAAGGATAAAAACGGTAAGCCGCTTTGTACTGCCGATGTAACTTTTAAGGGATGGCGTGATGCTCCCTGGTATTTTCTCGATCCCACTCATCCGGAAGCGATTAAATATCTTAAGCACGTTTTCTCTGTGATGAAAAACGAGTGGAAGGTGGATTACTTTAAACTTGATGCAAACGCATGGGGAGCTCTTCCCTTTGGTGTCCGCTTTAAAAAGGATGTAACAAGTGTTAAAGCTTATAGAATGGGAATGGAAGCTATTTGGGAAGCCTGCGGACCTGATACATATATGCTCGGCTGCAATGCTCCCATGTGGCCTTCTATAGGCGCTGTAAACGGTATGAGAGTAACGGCGGATATTGACCGCAATATCGGTACTGTAAAGAGCCTTGCAAGTCAGTGTTTTCACAGGAACTGGATGCATAACCGTCTTTGGATTAATGATCCTGATTGTCTTGTTCAGACGGATATTGTCACCGGACTTAAATCAAAGCTTCCGTTTTTCAGAAATGTAAGGAGAAAACGTTCTCGTGAAGCAATGTATCGTTACGCAGCGGCTTTTGTAAGGGCAAGCGGAGGAATGGTCTTAAGCGGAGACAGACTTTGTACATTAAACGCTTACGATGATAAAATCATGGATAAAATTCTTTCAGCGCCGAGAATTGCTGCCGAATTTAATGAGGATTACTCAGTAGGTATTACTGATACAGATTCCGGCAGAGAATATTTTCTTTTTAACTCTTCAAAACATCCACGCAAATTTACTTTTTCAGTGGCGGGAGAAATCATAAATCAGTTTACTGACGAAAAATCATTTGCGGATGGAGAGTATATCGTCACAGTGGCGGCGAATGATGCTGCATGGTTTGCAATAGATAAATAATGCAAGTAATAACTGTGATTTATTCATCTGTTTTTGTATTTTCGGGAAGTTATAATTTTTAAAATAAACAGACAAATATTTCAATGGATGATTTTAAAGAAAGCGGTGTTTTTATGAAAATTTTTCGAAGATTCATGGCGTTTATGCTTTCGGCAGTGCTTATGGCAGCATTGGCGGGATGCGGAAACAATTACAGTAAAATTGCTTCCCCATCAAACCTTTCCAAAAAATCGGAGGAGGTTGAGCAAAAAGTGCAGGGAGATTATTATGTTTCAGTAAACGGTGATGATAGTAATTCAGGTACAAGTCCCGATGAAGCTTTTAAAACTATCGAAAAAGCTCAGCAAACTGTCCGTGAGAGAATAGCTAAGGGCGATGTACCGGAAAAAGGACTTACAGTCTCTATAATGGCCGGAAATTATAATGAGAAAAATCTTGTTTTCGATGAAAAAGATTCCGGCAGCGAGGGTAAACCTGTCACTTATGCCGCATACGGTGATGGGGAAGTGATTCTTAACGGCGGAATAGAATTGAAAGCAGAAGATTTTGAAAATGTAAGTGGTGAAGCGGCTGAAAGACTTTCTGAAGATGCTGTTAAAAAAGTTAAAATGGTTGATTTGTCAAAATATAATCTGACAAAGGAAGATTACGGAATTCTGTATGCTTTAGGAGCTTACAACACCGCTGAGTATTATGACGGAGACACCACAGGCCCTAATCAGTGCGAGCTCTTTTTTAATGATGCAAGACTTACATTGGCACGCTATCCCAATGAGGGCAATCTTAAAACCGGAGAAGTGCTTGATATAGGAGATGCCCATGAGCCTAACGCTCCCGGACCTCTTGATGAAACATGGACTCAGCGAAGAAACCAGCGTGGCGGCACTTTTGTAATGGATGACGATACATATAAAAGGGTAAAAGAATGGAAAACACTTGACGATGTTTGGACATTCGGATATTTCTATTGGGACTGGGCAGATATGTCAACTCCCATAAAGAGTATTAATGATGATACCCAGAGCCTTACAACAAAATATTGCAGTCCTTACGGTTTTAAAGAGGATTGTGATTACTATTTCTATAATGTTTTTGAAGAACTTGATGCTCCCGGAGAATACTACATTGACCGAGAGGCGAATATTATTTATCTCTATCCTCCGAAAGCTCTTGAAGAGAGCGACATAAGCCTTTCCGTAACTACGAAAAGCGTTGTTGAAATTACTGAAAAAGCATCATATATAAATTTAAAAGGTTTGACAGTTCAGGGCACAAGAGGCGATGGAGTTACAATTGCAGGCACAAACTGCAATGCTGAAAACTGTACCGTTAAAAACGTTGCCGGATGCGGAATAAATGTACAGGGCAGCAAAAATAAAATTGTAAACTGTGAAGTTAAGAGTATCGGTAAGGATGCAGTTCTTCTGGACGGTGGAAATAATGAGACTTTGACTCCCGGTGAAAATGTTGTAGAAAACTGTTATCTTCATGATTTCGGACAGGTTCAGAGGACATATATTGCAGGTGTAAATATCAGCGGTGTAGGAAATACCGCATCCCATAACGAAATATGCAACGCTCCCCATATGGGAATTTACTATACCGGTAATGACAATATTATGGAATACAATAATATCCACGATGTAGTACTTCAGTCTTCCGATGCAGGTGCAATTTATACAGGCAGCAGTCTGAGTACATACGGCAACGTTGTACGTTATAACTGTATTTATGATATAGGTTCCGGAGAGTTTACTCCCAGCGGAATATATTTTGACGATAACTCGTCAGGACAAACTGCTCACGGAAATATTCTTGTCAATATTCCCGGCTATGCCATTCTTGTAGGCGGCGGAAGAGATAATACAATTACCAATAACCTTGTTATAAATTCGGGCAGTGTTTTCAATTATGATGACAGAGCCTATGACGGTTATCATAACGACGGCTGGTATGCTAAAAACTGCAAAGATCCCGACAGCAGACTTTGGAAGTCATATGAAGAGGCAAAAGCCCTTAATGAAAAATGGGGTCATAAATACGAGGGAATAGATAAAATGCATCAAGATTACAGCCGTGAGGATGATCCGGGATTTGCCGTAAATCCTGCCGGTTCGATTGTGAAGAATAATATCATCATAAGCGAAAAAGGTGATATGGGATTTGTAGCAGACAGTGTAAAAAAATATTCCGATATAAGTGATAACGGTACTTATAAACTCAGAAGTGCACTTAAACAGTTTGAGGACGCTGAAAATGGAGTTTATGTATTTAAAGCCGATTCAAAAATACTCAGTGAAAACCCTGATTTTGAGCAGATTCCATTTGATCAAATCGGAAGAAAATAAAGTTTTTTAAAAGCAATACAATATTACAAAAAAAGAATAATATTGTACATTGACCTGAACAGTCAGGCTGTTATCATATAGACAGCAGAAAGGCGGAGGAAAAACATGGAACCATATAAACTTACCATTGACAGAAAGATAGACAGGTGGGATGAAGGTATCCCCATGGGCAACGGAGAAATGGGCTGTTTGCTGTTTGGAGATGCTAAGAAGCTTGTCCTCTCCCTTGACCGAGGAGATATATGGGACCGAAGTGGATCCCCTGAAAAAACAGAAGGATTTACATATGCAAATCTTGTAAAATGGGCACATGAAGGGGATACAAAATCAATATGGAAAACCTTTGATGTACCATATAACAAACCTACGCCTACAAAGCTTCCTACCGGCAGATTGGAACTGGAAATCGGAAGCGGCAGCCGGAGCTGTTTTGAGCTTAATATGGATACAGCTGAAAGCACCTATACCTGTGATAATATCTGGTTTAAAACCTATACTCATGCAACTGAAAAAGTGGGTATGGCAAAAACCAACGCTGAGGATTTAAAGCTTACTATTGTCAATCCGAAATTCGGTAAAAAGACGGCATTTGACAGTATTTTCGGCAAATTAAACTTTAAAGGTGCCGTTGCAGGTAAACTTAAAAACGTAAAATATCCTCCTGCACAATTCGGAGAGGAAAAGAAGCAGAGCGTTTCTGTAAGATACTTTGTTCAGACTCTTAACGATAACGACTGCTACGGCGTTGCTGTTGCTTATGAGAAAAAAGGCGAATTTTATGAAATGGCTTATTATGCCTATTACTGCCGAAGCGCTCAGGAACTGAAAAAGGTTCTCTTAGATACAGTTGTCGATGCTTTGGAAAAGGGCTATGATAACCTTTTTGAAAGCCATAAAAAGTGGTGGGAAGATTATAATAACAAGTCATCTATAAATGTTCCCGATGACTATATTCAGAATCGCTATAATATGGGCAATTACCTTTTGGGTTCTGCTTCACGCAAGGGATGTTATCCCATGCCCTTACAGGGACTCTGGACTGCCTGCGATGATAAACTGCTTCCGCCTTGGAAAGGTGACTATCACCACGACCTTAACACTCAGATGACCTATTACAGTTATCTTAAAGCAAATCATCTTGAACAGGGTGAAAGCTTTATTGATTATCTGTATTCTCTTAAAGACAGAGCTGCGGATTTCGCAAAAAGATTTTACGGAGCAAAAGGTATTTGTCTGCCGTCAGTTATGGATATAGATGGATACGCCATGGGCGGCTGGGCAATGTACTCACTTTCGCCTACAAATCAGATGTGGCTCTGCCAGTCTTTTGAAAGATATTATACTTATACGGGGGACAGAGAATTTCTCGAAAAAATTGCATATCCGTATATGGAGCAGTCGGCACGCTTTATCCTTTCGCTTTTAAAAGAGGATGAAGAGGGGTATTATGTTTTGCCTATTTCGAGTTCTCCCGAAATTCACGATAATACCTTAAAGGCGTTTTTAAAGCCCAATTCCAATTATGATGAAGCGATGCTTCTTTATATTTTCATTTCTCTTAAACGACTTGCAGGTATATTGGAAAAAGAAGCGGATAAAACCCTTTGGACAGATACTCTCAGTAAGCTTCGTCCTCTTGCGGTCAATGACAAAAATATTCTTCGCATTTCCCGTGATGAGGATTTAAACGAATCCCACCGCCATCAGTCCCATGCTATGTCAATACATCCATTAAGACTTCTCGACTATTCAAATGATAGAGAAAGACAAATCATTGATGCTACCATAGCAAGAGCCGTGGAACTTGGTTCAAAATGGTATACGGGATATTCCATAGCATGGATAGGTGAATTTTTCACTGTTGCCAAAAACGGTGATGAAGCACTTAAATATCTTGAGATATTCTGGAAGTATTTCTGTTCGGTTAATACATTCCATTTAAACGGAGATTACACAAAACAGGGTTATTCCTCATTTTCTTATCGGCCCTTTACTCTTGAAGGCAACTTCTGCGCTCAGGATGTCCTTCAGGAAATGATGCTTTATTCTGAGAACGGATATTATGAACTTTTCCCGGCTTTGCCCAAAAAGTGGAATAACGTTTCCTTTAAAACTCTCAGAGGCTGGGGCGGCGTACTTGTCTCTGCTAAGATTGAGAACTCAAGCCTTAAGGAAGCAAAGTTCCAGGCGGAAAACGACGTAGAATTTATTCTTCGTACCCCTGTTGACGGACTGGAAATTACCGGAGGCAAAACAGAGAAAACTGAACATGGACTCAAAGTAATTCTTAAAAAAGGCGAGACACTCAGCCTTTCAAAATAAAAATCAAAAGTCCCTGAGGGGGCGGGAGGAATTATTATGACGCACCGTGAAAGAGCGATAATGGCGCTGACTTTACAGCAGCCGGATTATGTGCCTACATTTGAGCTGGAATATCAGCTGGCAGATAAAGTGTTCGGCAAGGATTTTCTGAAAGAGGACGATTTAAAAAATCTTTCAGAAAAAGAAAAGGAATTTGCAGTTAAAGAAAATGCTGAGTATATGGTTCACGTTTATTCTGAGCTCGGCTATTCCATAATTCCCATCCATTATCTCTCTGACGAACATATTATGGAAACGGCAAAGCACATAAACCGTATTACAAATAACGAGTTTCTGCTTACGGTACACGGTGACGGAACATTTGCGATTCCCGACGGCGATGGTATGCTGGATTTTGTATACAGAATTGCCGACAATCCCGATGATGTTAAAAATAATGCGGCTTTCATGGCATATTTTGCTAAGGAGAAGAATAAGAGAATGAGAGAAGCAGGTATAGACAGCTTTATTCTCTGTTCTGATTATTGCTTTAATTCTGGGCCGTTCCTTTCTCCTGTCATGTTTGAAGAGTTTATACAGCCGTATCTTTACGACATAATAGACTCCATAAGGCAGGACGGAGCATATGCCATAAAGCACACTGACGGAAACATTATGCCTATTCTTCAAAATCTTGTTGACTGCCGTCCGCATGCACTTCATTCCCTTGACCCCATGGCAGGGGTGGATATCAAAGAAGTAAAGCGTCTTGTAGGGGATAAGGTTGCCATTTGCGGAAACGTACACTGTGCTTATTTACAGACAGGAACGGACGAACAGGTTCTTGAAAGCTGCCGCTACGCAATGGAGAACGGAAAACCGGGCGGCGGATACATTTTCTGTACAAGTAATGTACCATTCAGAGGAATGCCTGTTGAAAGGTATCAGATGGTGCTTGATTTCTGGCGTGCAAACAAAAGTTATTGATATTTTATTTTAATCTTAAAACCAAAAGCTTTTTGAGCTTTTGGTTTTTTTAATATCATTTTTCTGTTATAAATATCATATTTATTCTAAAAAGGATAAGGTGATATTATGGAGCAGGAAAGGGATACAGTACGAAAGCGTCACAGAGTGGGAGAAGAAAATAAAAAGAACGATGACTCCATGCTCACAGTTATGATTGTACAGACTATTGTCTGTGCAGCAGCGATACTTGTCTCTTTACTTATAATGAAAAACGGAGGAGAGCTTTTTGAAAATTTAAAAAGCGAGCTTTCCTATATTATGGGTAAAGATATAACCATAAGTGAGGCAGCCCAGGCTTTCAAGGAGTTTCGTGACTTTATTTTCCCAGAAGAGGAAGCACAGACGGAGAATGGAGGAAATACTGAGGAAACAGAAAGCGATACTGAAGCCGAAATTACCGGAGCGGGCGGCGAAAGTACAGCTGTAATTCCCTCTAACTCGTCTGTTGCACCCTTTACGGTAACTGTCAAAGCGGTATGCCCTGTAAAAGGCACTATAACTTCTCCTTACGGTTTCAGAAAAGACCCGTTTACAGGGAAACCGGGATTTCATTCCGGACTCGATATAGGAGCGCCTGAGGGAGAAAATATTGCAGCGGCATTTTACGGAAAAGTCATAAAGACAGGAACTGACGACGAATACGGCAACTATGTAATAATTTCCCATTGCGACGGCTTTTCAACACTCTATGCCCATTGCAGTGAAGTTTATGTAAAGGAAAATACCGTCATACGTGCGGGGGAGACTATTGCCGTAGTGGGTTCAACGGGACTTTCAACGGGGCCGCATCTGCATTTTGAAATACGGAGGGACGGCGTAAGATATAATCCGTCTTTTGTGTTGGGAGATTTTTTCGATGACCTTTAAAATCTTCTCTGTTCCTGTTAAAATAAGCTTTCTTTTTCCTGCTGCAATCACTTTTTTAATGGTAACCTCAATAAAAGAAGCGGCGCTGATTTCTTTTGTCAGCGCCTTTTTTCATGAGTTAGGACATCTTTTTGCCATTAAAAAGTTAGGCGGCAAAATTAAAAATATAGAGTTCGGAGCATTCGGCGGAAGAATAACTTTAAGCGGAGAAAACGGACTTACATTAAAAGGGGAAGCGACTGCCGCTTTTGCAGGCCCTGCGGTAAATTTTATATTCAGCGCCGTATTTTTAATATATTTTATTTTTACCGGAAACAAATCCGTACTTCTTCCTCTTGCCATAAATCTCGGAATGGGATTTTTTAATCTCTTTCCCATAAGTACCCTTGACGGTGGCAGAATTTTTTCTGCTTTGCTTCATATGTATTTCAGCGACAGAACTTGCGATATAGTACTTAATACAGTGTCAGCAATTTTTCTTCTTATCATTTTGTTTTTTGGATTTCTTCTCATTATGCGTAAAGGCGGCAATTTCTCTCTTTTAGTTACTTGTTCTTATCTTGTAATATTCGGTTTTATCCGTGCTGCCGATTGAAAAAGTAAGAAAAATACTGTAAAATAACTCTATAAAATTATTAGGAGAGAATTGTTTTGAATAAAAAAGCCGAAAAACTGCTGTCAATGGTTCAAAAGCCCGGACGATATACAGGCGGCGAGCTTAACAGTGTTATTAAAAATCCCGAGGACGTGGATATACGTTTTGCTTTTTGTTTTCCCGACACTTACGAAATCGGAATGTCACATCTGGGAATGAAGATTCTGTACAGTCTTCTCAATAAGCGTGAAGATACCTGGTGCGAACGTGTATTTGCACCCTGGGTGGATATGGAAGAGCTGATGCGTAAAAATGATGTTCCGCTTTTTGCTCTTGAAAGCTCAGATGAAATTAAAGATTTCGACGTAATAGGCTTTACCCTCCAGTACGAGCTTTGCTATACCAATGTGCTAAACATGCTTGACCTTGCGGGAGTTCCTGTTCGCTCTGCGGACAGAAAGAGCCTTACTCCTCTTGTAATCGGCGGAGGACCCTGCGTCTGCAACGCCGAGCCAATAGCTGATTTCTTTGACCTCACTTTGCCGGGAGAGGGAGAAGAAGTGCTTAATGAGCTCATGGATCTTTTTAAGGAGTATAAGAAAAAAGGAGCAAGCAAAGAGGAGTTTCTCAAAGCCGCCGCTAAAATCGAGGGCGTATATGTTCCTTCATTTTATGAGTTCAGCTATAATGACGACAATACAATTAAAAGCGTTACTCCGTCAAACGGAGCTCCTGAAAGAGTAAAGAAGCGCATTATTTCAGATCTCAATACAGTTTTTTATCCCGAAAGCTTTGTAGTTCCATTTATAGATATAGTTCACGACAGAGCAGTTGAAGAAATTTTCAGAGGCTGTATAAGAGGCTGCCGATTCTGTCAGGCAGGATTTCTTTACAGACCCATAAGGGAGAAAAGCTCCGACACTGTAAATAAGCAGTGCCGCAGTCTTTGCGATACCACAGGCTATGATGAAATTTCCCTTTCTTCACTTAGCACAAGTGACTATACACAGCTTCAGTCGCTTCTTGAGGGAATCTTTTCATGGAGCGAAGATGATAAGGTAAGTGTATCCCTGCCGTCTTTGAGAGTGGATAATTTCTCAGATGAGCTTATGGAAAAGCTTCAGAAGGTGAGAAAAAGCGGACTTACATTTGCTCCCGAGGCAGGAACACAGCGCCTTAGAGATGCCATAAATAAGAATGTCACCGAGCGTGAGGTTATTGAGACATCACGTAAGGCTTTCTCCGGCGGATGGACAAACGTAAAGCTCTATTTTATGATGGGTCTTCCTACGGAAACCAATGAAGACGTTGTAGGTATTGCCGACCTTGCACAGAAAGTGGTTGATGAGTTTTACAAAAATCCCAATAAGCCCAAAGGGAAGGGTGTTAATGTAAGTATCAGTGTTTCCTGTTTTGTGCCGAAACCCTTTACTCCTTTCCAGTGGGAAGCACAGGACACTATGGAGCAGCTTAAAGCAAAACAGCATCTTCTTCTTGAATCGGTAAAAAGCCGTAAGATCAGCGTCAGCTATCATGATGCAAGGACAAGCTTTCTTGAGGGCGTTTTTGCAAGAGGCGACAGAAGACTTTGCGATGTTATGGAAAAAGCATGGCGAAAGGGCTGCCGCTTTGACAGCTGGGATGAATGCTTCAGCTTTGAAAAATGGATGGAAGCTTTTGAGGAGTGCGGCGTAGATCCGTATTTCTACACAAGCCGAAAGAGAAGCTATGATGAAATTCTTCCCTGGGATCACATGGATTACGGTATAAGCAATAAATTCTTCCAGAAAGAGGCCGAAAAAGCTTATCAGAGTGTCACAACTCCCCATTGCCGTGAAAAGTGCAATGCATGCGGCGCAAATAAACTGAACGGAGGTAAGTGCGATGCGCTCCGTTAGAATCTGGTTTTCAAAATATTCGAGAGCTAAATATATTTCTCACCTTGATCTGATGAGGTTTATGTCCCGTGCTGTAAGAAGAGCGGGAATACCTCTTTGGTATACAGAAGGCTTTAATCCTCATCCCTATATGACATTTGCTTTGCCTCTTTCTCTCGGAACTGAGAGCAAATGCGAGTCAATGGATATACGCATTGAGGGCGAAATGAGCAACGATGAAATAATGAAGAGGTTATCGGAATCCATGCCTGAGGGTATAGAAATAACAGCTGTTACTGAGCCTCAGATGAAGCCGTCGGAAATCGCTCTTGGTGAATATGAAATAGAGTTTTTCTGCGAAAATCCTAAGGGATTTTCTGAAAGTCTTAATGACATACTTTCAGGCGATGAGCTTCTTGTCAAGAAAATGGGCAAGTCAGGAAGAAAAAAGGTAGAAAAGGAGATAAATCTTTTAGAGAATATCGACTCCTTTTCCTGTAACTATAATGAAAAGAGTGCAGTTTTGACAATTACGCTTCCTGCGGGAAATACAGTTAATATAAATCCGTCGCTTTTATGTACAGCGGAAAAAATAGAAAGCCTCGGCGCTGAAAGCTATACAATTCTCCGCAAAAGGCTTATGACAGCAGATAAAAAAGATTTTGCGTAATGGTTTTTATTCTATAAAACTATTGCATATTTAAGAGCAATGTGATATTATATTAAAGCATTTGTAAACCGTCGTTTTCCAAGACGTGGTTTGATGCCGGCATGAAAATGCCAGACATTAAAGTTGACGGTCCTCTTTCACTGTAAGTGTTATGAACGTCTGTAAATTATAGGAGGATTTTCAGAATGGATGCATTAAAGACAATCACAGAAGGCCAGCTCAAAGCTGACGCTCCCGTATTCAAAATCGGTGACACTGTAAAGGTTCACGTTAAGATTCGTGAAGGCGAGAGAGAAAGAATTCAGGTCTTTGAAGGAACAATTATTGCCAGAAAGGGAAGCGGAGTTTCCTCAACATTCACAGTTCGCCGTGTTTCATACGGTGTAGGCGTTGAGAGAGTATTCCCTGTACATTCACCCAACGTTGCAAAGGTTGAGGTTGTAAGAAGCGGTAAAGTTCGCAGAAGCAAGCTCTATTATCTTCGTGACAGAGTTGGTAAGGCTGCAAAGCTTAAGGAGCAGCTTGGCTAATCAATATCTGAATTTCTTAAAAGGGACAATTATGTCCCTTTTTTTACTATCGGTTTGTTTTCATATCTGTAAGGGAAGTGCACTCAATGCGAAAAGTAGTTGACTACGAAGTACATTTCGGCGAAAAGCCGGAAAAAACTAAAAAGCCCGTAGCGGCATCTTTGCTTTATGAGTGGATGGATTCTGTTATTATAGCTCTTATAGTGCTGATGATGGCGTTTCTGTTTGTTTTCAGAATTGCCGGTGTTGACGGTTCTTCAATGTACCCAACTTTGAAGGATGGAAACTGGGTGATAATCAGCTCGTTTAGCGAGAATGCTGAACATGGTGATATAATCATTTCTTCGCAGCCCAATTACCCCAAGCCAATTATCAAGAGAGTCATCGGAGTAGGCGGCGACACTGTTGACATTGATTTCAGCAATCATACGGTTTCAGTAAATGGTGAAATTTTAGATGAGCCCTATATCAATGAACCAACTTCAAAGAGCTATGACGTTGAGTTTCCGCTTGTAGTACCTGAGGGATATGTCTTTGTAATGGGGGATAACAGAAACGAATCTTTGGATAGCCGTTCATCTGACATAGGTCTTATTGATGAGCGATATATACTCGGTAAGGCGACATTTAAAGCTTTTCCTTTTGGAAGTCTTACCTCTGATAAGTGAGTTTTATTTGTAAAAACGTAAAAAGTGTGCGGTAGCAATAAACGAGTATGTGTTATAATATTACTTGTTTAACAGGGGGCGATTTCGATGAATGAAAAAGATTCAGCGGCAGATAAAGCAAAAGCACTTTTTGTGGATAACGTCTATGATATAGCTGATATTGCCGTTTCTGCGGTAATAGTTATATTTATTATCTTTGTGTTTTTATTCAGAATAGTCGGAGTCGTTGGCAATTCCATGGTTCCGACTCTTCATGAGGGCGACTGGCTTGCTGTGTCGAGCAGCCAATATGAGCCGAAGGCCGGTGATGTGGTTATCATAACCCAGCCCAATGCCCTTGATAATAAGCCCATTGTCAAGAGGATAATCGCCACTGAAGGACAGACTGTTGATATAGACTACTCAAAGGGAGAGGTATATGTAGACGGTCAGCTTCTTAATGAGCCGTACATAAACGAGCCTGCTACGGACGACACAGAGTGTGATATTGAAATGCCCGTAACAGTGCCTGAGGGTTATGTGTTTGTTATGGGTGATAACAGAAATCACTCTACGGACAGCCGTTCTTCACTGGTCGGTTTTATTGACGAAAAATATATTTTAGGGGAAGTATCAGCCCGTCTGTTTCCCTTTGGAGATTTTAAAGTAGAGTAAATAAAAAATATCCGCAGGTATCTTTGCGGATATTTTTTGTATGGAGGCAAATTATTATGGGAGAAATGCAGCAAAAGCAGATTGTCCAGTGGTTTCCGGGACATATGGCTAAAACACGGCGACTGATAAAGGAAAGTCTTTCTCTTGTAGATGCCGTAACTGAAATTGTAGATGCAAGAATACCTGAGAGCAGCCGAAATCCTGAGCTTGCCGAAATGATAGGAGATAAACCACTTATTCTTCTTTTAAATAAAAGTGATCTTGCCGATAAAGATGCAACAAAGCAGTGGCTGAGCTTTTATAAAGCAAGGGGAGTAAGAGCTGTTGCAGTTGATTGTAAAAGCGGAAGCGGACTTAATGCGTACCGTGAATGTGTAAAGCAGACCCTCGCTGATAAAATAAAGTCTAATGCAGAAAAGGGTATGGCAGGCAGGCCACTTCGTATAATGGTTGTTGGAATACCCAATACCGGAAAGTCATCATTTATAAATAAAATGGCAGGTAAAAACAGAGCAAAGGTTGCCGATAAGCCAGGTGTTACGAGACAGAATCAGTGGTTTGCAATAGGCGACGGCATGGAGCTTTTGGATACTCCCGGTGTGCTCTGGCCGAAATTTGAAGATCCGGCAGTAGGCGATAAGCTTGCCTTTATCGGTTCTGTCAAAAATGAGGTTTTCGATCCGGAAACTTTAGTGTTAAGACTTATTGATGTTTTGGCGTCAGATTATAAAACTCAGTTTTCTCAGAGATATAAGCTTGAAAAATTCGATATTTCTCAAATGGAGAACTATGAGATTCTCGAGCTTGTGGGAAGAAAAAGAGGTATGCTCATAAGCGGTGGAGAGATTGATACACTTCGTGCAGCGAATATGATACTTGACGAATATAAAAGCGGAAAGTTTGGAAAGCTCACTCTTGAGCGTCCTGCTGTAAAGGAAAATGAAGGTGAATAAGTTGAAAAATTTTATTGAAAAGGTTTTTAAGGCTCTTTTTAACAAAGAAACCATAACTTATATAATATTCGGTGTGCTTACAACTGCCGTTAACTATGCTGTCTTTTGGGCGGGAATAGAGATGTTCGGTGAAGATTATCATCTTCTTGTAAATGCGGTAGCTTTTGTGCTTTCAGCGGCCTTTGCTTATGTTACCAATAAGCTCTTTGTGTTCGAGAGTAAGTCATGGGCATTTAAAGTAATCGCTAAGGAAATCCCGTCATTTTTCAGTGCAAGACTTGCTTCATTTTTCTTTGAAGAAGCCGGGCTTCTGCTTTTTGTGGACATACTCAAAGTGGGAGAAAAAGAGATTTTCGGCATCAGGGGAGTAATGATTGTAAAGCTTGTACTTGCAGTTATAGTAGTTATTGTAAACTATGTTTTAAGTAAGTTCCTGATTTTCAAAAAGAAGAAAGACTGATTTTTAGATGGATATAAAAATACGCAGCGATGAAGAGCTGTATATGAAAGAGATGAAAAAATGGCTTAGGGAAGAAAGCGAAACGCCTCTTGAGGAAATGAGTGTGTTCTTTGAAAGACGTATTGACGGTTATGAAGATCATATGTCCCTTTGGAAAGATGCATACTTAAAAATGGCTCAGATTATTCCTGCACATGCTCATAATATTCTTGATTTAGGATGCGGAACAGGACTCGAGCTTGACGAGATTTTTAAATTATATCCTGATATCAGTGTAACCGGTATAGACTTATGTTCGGCTATGCTTGATAAATTAAAGGAAAAACACAAGGATAAAAATATAAATTTAATCTGTGAAGATTATTTTACGGCTGATTTTGGTAAAGAAATTTATGACCTTGTTATTTCTTTTGAAAGTTTGCATCATTTTACTTTAGCGCAGAAAAAAGGACTTTATAAAAAAGTCTACGAAGCTTTAAAATGTGGCGGAACATTTATGGAATGTGATTATATAGCTTGCTGTGATGAAGAGGAAATTTTACTTTTTTCTGAATATCAGCGCAAGCGCAGTAAGTCACTTGTTTCGGATAAAGCGTTTGTACATTTTGATATTCCGCTTACTGCTGAGCATGAAATGGAAGCAATGACTTCTGCCGGATTTAAAGCGGAGGTTATAGACTGTATAAACGGAGCTGTCTTTATCAGAGCAGATAAAGTTTAACTTAGCTTTTATATTTAAGAGACTACTTTTCAAAGTACGAAAGGTTAAATGCGATATAATTTGTATATATCCACAAATCAAAATTGGTTAATTTAAATAATTTTACAATTGATTGTCCGATGTTTTATTGTTACAATAACATCGGACAATTTTTTTGAGGAGGAGAAAATATGTTTATAGTTAATTTGCTGAGAAAAATTTTAGCCGCTCTTATATCATTGATAGTTTTACTATGGACTGGTGCAGGCGTAGGCAGCGAATCAGCCCAATCAGACATACAGGGATATAATTTGAGTTTTGCAGTTCTGTCCGATGTACATATGGAAGGCAATAACCCTGAGAGATTTGAAAAATTTGCTCAAATTCTTTCAGATATAAAAAGAAATGTTCCCTCCGACACCATAGCTTTTCTTGGCGATAACACTATGAACGGACAGATAATCGAAAATCTTTTTTTCCATGGTTTCATTAATGAAATAAAGCCGGTAGAAAAAATTTATACAGTTATGGGCAATCACGATACAGGAAACGGAATTGACAAATATGATTCTCTTTCCAAGCGTTTTTGGAGTTATTATAATACGTTCAATAATGAGAATGTAGATAATGTATATTACTGGAGAGAAGTAAACGGATATAGGTTTGTTTTCCTCGGTTCCGAATCTGATAACGTAAACACATCTGTTATTTCTGAGGCACAGCTCAAGTGGCTCGATGGTGTTTTAGCTGAAAACGATAATACAGGAAAACCTGTATTTGTATTCAATCATCATCCCTATAACTATCTTGAGAATGCAGATAATGCAGTAGAACTTGAAAGAATACTTACCGAGCACAAAAATGTATTTTACCTGAGCGGACACACTCATACTACACAAATGGATTTTGAAAAGTTTGATGAGGATTCATATAGTTTCAATCTTCCTCGCTGTACTGAGGCAACAGATAATGTTGATACAAATGATTCAGGCCTTGGATTGCAGGTATATGTTTTTGATAACGAAGTTCAGGTAAAGTCACGCAGATATTATGATTCCCAGTGGGGAAAGTATGATTTTACTTATGAAATAAAATAAGATTATGTTTTATGTAAACTGTCATATCTTAAGCAGTTTTGAAGATGAAGGAGTATACCCATGAAAAAAACTATCGTATATGCAGATAAGGTTGCAACGGTGTACAAAGGGAACATAATAAAAAACTTAATAATGGACTGCCAATCTTACACAAAGTACCGCCCAAACGAGACTACGGGCGGTATTTTTGTATCATGGCGGAGAAAGGAGGAACTTCCCACGGGGGCTTGACTGAAAAGTTGAGCCCCTTTTTTTACGCCCAAAAACAGGAGGTAAATGCTTATGGCAGATGATAAAACCACGAAAATGCCGGAGCAGCCGGTAACGGATACCGGGCCCGGCAAGGAAACTCCGCCCGAGCCGGAGAAAACGCCTACTCCCCCGGAGGCCGAAAAAAAGACGGAACAGCAGGCAAAGAGCCCGCAGGTGTCCGTCTATGACTTCGCTGAAATTATGAAAGGAAAGAAAGCCGAGGAACGGGCGGCAGCTTCCGGCGGGGAAAAGCCTGCTCCGGCAAAAACGGAGAAACCGGAAAAGCAGCCGGAGGCTCCGAAAAAGGCCGAGGGAAAACAGGAAAAGCCCAAAGAGCCCGAGCAGCCGAAGCGCAGGGGCCGTCCCCCGAAAGAGGATAAGGACAAGGCGAAAGAGGATAAGGACAAGGCCGCCGCTCCGAAGCCCAAAGCCCCCGCACAGAAAAAACAGGAAAAGGCCCCCAAAGAGAAACCGGAGAAAAAAGTGACTCCCACGGTGCAGGCTGCTCCCGCTCCGAAGGAACCCGAGGGGCCGAAGGAGGCCCCCCGCCGTGGCAAGGAACAGATCGTATATATCAAGCTGAACGAGCTCCACGCCTTCAAGAACCATCCCTTTGAGGTCCGGGACGATGAAGAAATGCGGGCTATGGTGTCCAGCGTCAAGGACAAGGGCGTTACCCAGC
>UQGM01000038.1 GCA_900540535.1 uncultured Oscillospiraceae bacterium
GAAACGGTTATCCCAAACGCTTTCGGAAATAATACTTGTACCCTCAGCCAAAGCAAGGAGAGTAGCCATCTGAGGCTGCATATCTGTGGGGAAACCGGGATGAGGCATTGTTTTAATATTGCATTTTTTAGGTCTGCTGTCAGCTTTAACTCTGATAGCATCATCATATTCTGTAAGTTCTGCTCCGCATTCAATAAGTTTTGCTGAAATTGATTCGAGATGCTTAGGAATAACGTTTTTAATAAGCACATCGCCTTTTGTAGCTGCTGCTGCAACCATGTAAGTGCCTGCTTCAATCTGATCGGGAATTATGGAATAAGTGCAGCCGTGAAGAGAGTCAACACCGTGAATTTTAATAACGTCGGTTCCTGCGCCTCTTACATCAGCACCCATTGAGTTAAGGAAGTTTGCAAGGTCAACTATATGGGGTTCCTTTGCAGCATTCTCGATTATTGTAAGACCTTTGGCTTTTACTGCTGCAAGCATGATGTTTACAGTTGCGCCTACAGTGACAACATCAAGATAAATAGAGCTGCCTATAAGTTTTTCTGCTCTTGCATCTACAATGGCATTGTCAACGGAAACTTCAGCGCCTAAGAATTTGAATCCCTTTATATGCTGGTCAATGGGACGAACACCGAAATTGCATCCGCCGGGCATGGCAACTCTTGCTCTGTTGTATCTTCCAAGCAGAGCTCCTATGAGATAATATGAAGCACGAAGATGCTTTGTCATCTCATGGGGAACAATAAAAGAGTTTACATGTCTTGTATCAATTTCGATTGTGCTTTTATTTATAACGTGAATATCGGCGCCCATCTGATGAAGGATTCTTATCATCATTGTAACGTCGCTGATATTGGGAATGTTTTCAATTCTGCAAACATCCTGTGCAAGAATGGTAGCCGGAATAATCGCAACCACGGCATTTTTGGCTCCGCTGATGTTAACTTCGCCGCAAAGTCTCTTTCCACCGTTGATAACTATTTTCTCCAATACGGCACTCTCCTTAATATATTTGAATTTATGTAAAAAAAGAAAAAAGCAAATAATAAATGAAGAGGCAATTACGCCTCACGCCTTTGATATTATAACACAAAATCTGTAATATTCCATACTTTAGGAAAATTATTTTTGTAAAAGGGAATATGTATTTGGTTTCATTGCGTTTAAAAAGGCAGAAAAATGTGATATAATCATAAAAAAATAAAGAAAGCGATGTAAAAATATGTCAATGGGGGCAGAAATATGGAAAACAAATTTCATGAAAGAATGGATAATTCACCGGTGATAGCAGCTGTAAAAAACATGGAGATGCTTGAAAATGCGGTAAATTCCCCCTGCGAGATCATATTTATGTTAAGCGGCGATATTTTCAATCTGGCTGATGCAGTAAAGCGAGCCCATGAAAACGGAAAGATGATTTTTATTCATATAGATCTTATAGAGGGCTTTTCACGGGATGCCGTGGCATTAAGGTATATACATGAAAATATATCTCCTGATGGTATCATATCCACAAAAGCCGGTCTTATTAAAATTGCAAAGGAAATGGGAATGCTTACAGTGCGCAGATTTTTTATTATAGATTCTCTTTCCCTCGATAATGTAGTAAATGCCACTATTGCGGAAAAAAGTGATGCAATTGAGATTATGCCCGGAGTTATGCCTAAAATAATCAGTAAGCTGAAGAAAAAAATAAAAACTCCAATGATAGCAGGCGGACTCATCAGTGAGAAGGAAGATGTTATCGGTGCACTTCAGGCAGGAGCGAACGGAGTTTCAACCACTGCTGAAAATGTGTGGAATTTATAATAAGAAAGATATATACTGTTTCTTTTTAAATTTTAGATTGTTATCGTCTTAAAACTCACTGCAAAGGGACTTTAAAAATTACTAAAAATTAACATTAATAAATCGAAAATACTCCGAACATACTATGAAGGCAGACGCAAGAAAAAAGTAAGTAAGGAGTGAAACGAATAATGGCTAAGAACGGTAATTCAAGCCTTGTGCCCGAGGCACGTGAGGCTCTCAATAAGTTCAAGATGGAGGCTGCTAACGAAGTTGGCGTAAACCTCAAGCAGGGTTACAACGGTGACCTCACATCTAAGCAGGCCGGCTCTATCGGCGGTCAGATGGTCAAGAAGATGATCAAGGCTTACGAAGACGGTATGAAATAACCTCGTTTCCCGGTAAATTTATAAACAAAGCTGTGTATTAAGGCAGCGTTTGGGGCACTGTGAATTTTCACAGTGCCTTTTTCATTTTGAACTTTTCAAAAAGTTTTTATTCTTGCCTGTAAAATTCATTTATAATATAATAGAAAATAATATTGAGAAAAATGAATTTACATTCAAATTTGTGCATGTAGAATAATCAGGAGGCGAAACCGTGGCTGAGGAACAGGAAAGATATGAACATTTGGGAAAAGGAATATATGCTGTAATTTCGGCTTCACACGGTTTCGGTACGGATGCTCTTTTGCTTGCCGATTTTGCTTCTCCGGGAAAGCGGGATAAAGTCTGCGATATGGGAACCGGCTGCGGAATAATCCCCCTTGCCATGATGCGTAATTCCTCTCCGGCCTTTGTATGCGGAATTGAAATTCAGGAGAAAGGCGCCGAGCAGTTTAAAAAGGGAATAGAAAAGAGCGGGCTTTCTGAAAAGATGCAGGTAATTAACTGCGATATAAAGGATAAAAAAAGCTTACCTCCTGCGGGAAGCTTTGATATAGTTACCATGAATCCTCCTTATAAGGGAGCAGGAGCAGGTATAGAAAGTACAGTAACTGCGGAAAAAATAGCAAGGCATGAAACTCTTTGCACTGCCGATGATGTGTGCGCCGCCGCTGCATATCTTGTAAGATACGGCGGAAAGGTCTGTTTTTGCTATCGTCCCGAAAGACTTTGCGAAATACTTTGCAAAATGAGCGCATTTAAAATTGAGCCCAAGCGTATAAGGTTTGTCAGCAAAAACAGTCAGTGTGAGCCTTGGCTTGTACTTATTGAAGGCAGAAAAGGCGGAAAGCCCGGAATGAGGGTTGAAAAAAATTTGTTTATTCAAAATCCCGACGGCGGCGATTCGGAAGAGCTGCTCAGGATTTTAGGCGATTACAGGGAGAATGTTAAATGAGCGGAATACTTTATGTTGTGGGTACGCCCATAGGAAATTTAGGGGATATGTCTCCGAGAGCTGCAAAGGCTTTTGAGGAGTGCGACTTTATAGCTGCCGAGGATACAAGGGTAACAGTAAAGCTTTTAAATCACTTAGGCATAAAAAAGCCCATGATGAGCTACTTTGAACATAATAAGAGAGAACGTGGAGGAGAGATTTTACAGCGTATTTTAAACGGTGAAAACTGCGTTCTTGTAAGCGATGCAGGTATGCCGGCTATTTCTGACCCCGGCGAAGAGCTTGTTTCAATCTGCCACGAAATGGGAGTGAAGGTCTGCGCTGTACCCGGACCTACGGCTTTCGCAACGGCAGTTGCCATGTCGGGTCTTCCTACGGGACGTTTTACCTTTGAGGGATTTTTAAGCGTCAATAAAAAGAGCAGAAGAGAACACCTTGAAGAAATAGTAAACGAAACAAGAACCATGGTCTTTTATGAAGCTCCCCATAAGCTTTCTGCAACCCTTAAGGATATGGCAAATGTTTTAGGTGACAGACGTATTGCCATTGTAAGGGAGATAACAAAAATACATGAGGAAGTAATCAGGACAACCCTCAAAAAAGCCGCAGAGGATTATCCCAACGGCGAAATAAAAGGCGAAATAGTCCTGGTTATTGAGGGAGCCAAAAAGCAGAAGCTTCGCTGGACACTGGCAGACGCCGTAAAAATAGCTAAGGAATATATGGAAAACGGAGAGGCTGTCAGCGGCGCTGCAAGACTTGCGGCAAGAGATACGGGAATTAAAAAAGGAGAAATATATAAAGCGCTTCAGGAGGAATAAAAATGGATAATTTCTACTTGTGGATTTTACTTGCACTTGCTGTGGTACTTCTTATTTTCATGTGCCGTAAGGCATCAAAAACTTCAAAGGAGCATTACCGACGTCAGGAGAAATTAAAACAGCAGCTTATTCATCAGGCAGAGCTGAAACGAGACTTTGAAGAGCTTACAAAAGAGAAGATAGAAAACACTCCCGATGAAAAACTTCTTGAGGGAGCAGCTGCAAGCATCCAGTTTCATCTTGAAAGGCATATTGATATGGAGGAAAGATTCGGTGAACTTCCTCTTTCCTGTAAATATGTCTACACTCTCCAGTATCTTATAGAAGATACGAAGGACGGTCTTTATGAGTTTTTCAAAAAGAACGGAGAGCCTTTGACGGGACTTGTTTCACAGGCGGCGGATGAAGTTTTCCAAAATAAAAAACTTACAGAGATTATAAAACAAGAGTACAATATGTCCGATGACAATAACGAAGAGGTTTCTGTGGACGCTGATGAGATTTCACGTCTTGACAAAGAGTTTGCAGAAATAATCAGCACAACAGATGTCAGCGGACTGTCAGCAAAATACATAAGGGAACATTCGGAAGATTTCCTTAATTTTAAGGACTGAAAATATACAGAAAGGATAACGGACATAACTTCTTACAGGCAAATTTGTTTTGCCTTTTGAATTTGTGCCCTATGGCATTTGTTATGTTATTTCCTTACGGTAAAAGTATACTTATTACAGGAGGCTCTTCCGGAATAGGAAGAGCTGCAGCGGAGTTGTTCGCTGAAAAAGGATATACGGTATGGGCAGCTTCAAGGCACTGTGAAGAAAAGACGGAAAAACTTGGCAACGGAGAAATAATTTCCATAAAAATGGATGTGTGCGATGAAGAGTCGGTAAAAAGCGGCGTTGAGAAAATAGCAGGCGAAACCGGACTCGGAATAGTTCTTTGCTGTGCAGGTATGGGCATTGCGGGAGCTGCCGAGGATACATTTGAAGAGGATGCAAGAAGACAGTTTGAGGTAAACTACTTTGGAGTTTTAAGGGTAAACCGTCATGTGCTTCCGATTTTCAGAAATCATGGGAAAGGCCTTGTGCTCATTATGAGCTCTGTTGCAGGAAGAGTTCCTCTGCCATATCAGAGCCATTATGCTTCCAGTAAATACGCTATTGATGCTTATGCTCAGGCTCTCAGAGCCGAGACAAAGGATTTCGGAATAAGAGTCTGCATTATAGAGCCGGGAGATACAAAAACAGGTTTTACCGATGCACGTAAAATGTCGCTGCCCCCAAATTCTCCGTATCGAGAGCACTGTGAAAGCGCAGTTGCCAGAATGGCTCACGACGAAGAAAATGGAGCTTCACCTTTAAAGCCTGCCATGGCTGCGCTAAAGGCAAGCGAAAAGGAAAATCCGCCGGTACATATAACTGTTGGCGCAATGTATAAAGCGGTTATGGTATTAAAGCGGATTTTACCTGACAGGCTGTTTTTAGGCGCAATAGGAAAAATTTATAAATAATCAGAACATTTCCGAAATGTAGATTTAGCTCTGGATTTCGGTATGGATATATGCAAGATGAATATCAGGGGTGTTTGAGTAGATGAATAAAATTTGCAAAATAGTGAGTATCGACTGGTGTCCCCAGTCAGAACTTGAGTTTTGGGAAGCGGATTTAGGCGGACTTTGTGATGTTGAAAACCTTAAATTCGGTTACAACGGCAAAGGCTCAGTGAGAGTTTACGGCGGCACAG
Organism: uncultured Oscillospiraceae bacterium; assembly: GCA_900540535.1. GTDB lineage: Bacteria > Bacillota > Clostridia > Oscillospirales > Acutalibacteraceae > UMGS263. The sequence goes on from UQGM01000038.1 coordinate 5,703, forward strand.
ATCAGAGAAGCTTTAAGCTTATAGGGGATTTTGATTTAAAAGAAAATGAAAAATACCTCACTGTTCCTTACAGCGGAAAGATAAGGTTTATAAGAATGCTTAATCTTACCGCTAAAACCTTTACATTGGAAACTTTTGACGGCGAATATGACAGCTTTGAAAACTGCGAAGAGGAAGAGTTGAATTTCGGAGCGGAGGATTTCGACAAAACTTCCTGGGCAAGGGAGATAACCGACAGTGATACATATAAAGCGGTTGAAGGACTTGTAAGCCGAGTAATGGGCGAAAAATATGTAGTTTGGTTCGAGTTTTCTCTTGCACAGGGTGATACCGATTTCTTTACTCTTTCCGTTGAAGGGGACAGAATCCTTGTAACAGGAAGAAATGGATTAAGCCTTGCGGCAGGCATAAACCATTATCTTAAGTATTACTGTAAATGTCATGTTTCACAAATGGGAAAGCAGATGAATCTTCCCGAAAATCCCCCTTTATTTGATGGGGAAATTACAAGGTATTGCAGAGCGAAAAACAGATATGCCTATAACTACTGCACTCATTCCTATACTATGGCTTTCTGGGATGAAGAACAGTGGCAGCAGGAGCTGGATTATCTTGCTCTTAACGGTATAAATCTTGTTCTTGATATTACGGCTCAGGAAGAAGTATGGCGCAGATTCATGATGAAAATCGGCTATACATATGAAGAGGTAAAAAAGTTTTTAACCGGTCCCGCATATTTTGCATGGCTTTATATGTCAAATATGTCTGCTTTCGGCGGTCCTCTGCCGGACAGCTGGTTTAAAAAGCGTACAGAGCTTGCAAGAAAGAATCAGTTCTTTATGCGTGCAATGGGTATGGCGCCTGTTTTAGAAGGTTACAGCGGAATGATACCTGCTGATATAGAAAAGAAAGACCCCAAAGTAAAGGTGCTTCCACAGGGCTTATGGAATAAATACGAAAGACCTTGGATGGTAAAGACAAATACAAAATCTTTCAGACGCTATGCAAAGCTTTTCTATGAATCTCAGGCAGAGGTTTACGGAAAATTTGCTCACGCCTATGCAACCGACCCGTTCCATGAAGGTGGAAATCGTAAGGGAGTATCCCTTTACAGTGTGGGCAAAAACATAATTGCAGCTATGAAAAACTTTGATCCAAAAGGCGTGTGGGTAATTCAGTCGTGGGATAAAAACCCCTCAAACGGCATACTTTTGGCAGCTCGCAAGGAAAAAGAAAGACTTCTTATTCTTGACTTGTTTGCGGAAAATAAACCTCACTGGAAAAACTTTAGAGGCAAGGAGTTCCACTTTACACCATGGATTTTCTGTATGCTCAATAACTTCGGCGGAAGAATGGGTCTCAACGGTCATCTTGCAACACTTTGCAGCGATGTACCCGATGCCATGAATACAGCTAAAGCTATGGGAGGAGTCGGAATAACTCAGGAGGCATCACGTTCAAATCCCGTTATGTTTGACTTTTTCCTTGAAATGCCCTGGCAGAAAAATGAAAACGGCATAGCTGAAAAGATTGATGTAAAACAGTGGCTTAAAGATTATGCCGAAAGACGTTACGGAGGAGAATCCGAAAACGCTTTTAAAGCATGGAAACTGCTTCTCGAAACTGTTTATAATTCCACTGCCGGCGGCGGAGAAGGTGCACCTGAGTCAGCAATGTGTGCAAGACCTTCTGAAAATGTAAAATCCGCTTCTACATGGGGAACAGCATTTATTTACTATGATACTGAAAAGTTTGAAAATGCCGTAAAGCTGCTTCTCAAAGATTACGATAAGCTTTCCGAAAGCAGTGAGTACAGCTATGATGTAGCTGATTGTCTTCGTCAGGTTATGTCAAACAGACTTCAGGCAAATCAAAAAGCTATGGGCGACGCCTATAAAACAAAGAACCTTGAATTATTTAAATCAGAGTCAGAGAAATTCCTCGGAAAAATTCATACTACCTGCGACATAATCGGTACTAACCCTGAATGGCTTGTAGGCGGCTGGATTTCAATGGCACAGGATCTTTGCAAGGATGACGACGATTTTACAAAAGATCTGTTTATGCTCAATGCAAAAATGCTTATTACAACCTGGGGCGGACAGTATCAGAGCGATGTAGGACAGCTTCATGACTATTCAAACCGTCAGTGGTCAGGTCTTGCTGAGGACTTATATCTTAAACGCTGGGAACGCTGGATTGAAGCTAAGACAAAGGAAATCGAAACCGGCGAGAAAACAGAAATAGACTGGTTCCAGCAGGAATGGCAGTGGGTCTGTTCAAGAAAGGAATACCCTGTTACACCGTCTTCAAAATCACTTAAAGAGGTTGGCGAGAAAATATTTTCATAAAGCTCAGATTAGTTTATTTAAAATTCTGATGATATAAAGAATATTAAGGAAAGAGGGATTATCCTTGAAAAAATCAAAAGTAATTATTGGCATTTTGGCAGCAGTTATTGCTTGTGCCTGTATTGCCGGAGGTCTCTACTGGTATTTTACTAAGGATTCCGGTGAGGTCGTGCCTATACAGGAGGGCGACTTTTATGCCGATGTTCCGTTTTCGCTGTATCTTATCGGAACAACTCCTGTAAAGGGAGAAACTTATGATATCCGTGACTACGGAGCAAGTACCGATGCGGAACTTAATACCGATGCAATCAATAAGGCAATTGATGCTTGTTCAGCTAACGGTGGCGGAATCGTGCTTGTATCCGGCGGAGCATACCGCTCAGGTACTATAAACCTTAAGAGCAACGTAACTCTTTGCATTTCAAAGGATTCTTCACTTGTTGCAAGCCATAATTTCAGCGATTTTTCAGGCTCTTTTATAAAAGCTGAGAACGCTGAAAACATAAAGATTACAGGTCCCGGAAAAATTTGCGGTGAGGGCGAGTATTTTGTATCTGCACCTAAAAAGTCACCGCTGTTTGAGCCTCTTGAAGTTTCCGATGTAAGAACCATGAAAAGCGAATACCGTGCAAGAATACGTTTCGGCATTGATGGCAGACCCGATGCTATGGTATGGCTCAGAGGATGCAAAGATGTTGTAGTGGATAATGTTGTTCTTGAAAACTCTATGTGCTGGACTTTGAAACTTGACCAGTGCGACGATGTAAGTGTCAAGAATATGGTTATCAACAATAACCGTCATGTGGCTAATACAGACGGTATTGACATTGTAGGTTCAAACGATGTTAAAGTTGAGCACTGCTTTATTTCAACTGCCGATGACGGAGTTGTAATTAAAAACGGCAAGGATGAAAATCCCCGTGCAATGTCCAATATAAAAATCTCAGACTGTGAGGTTATCACTTGCACAAACGCATTTAAGATAGGAACAGAAACTTACAGCGACATCAGCGACGTTACAATTGAAGATTGTAAGGCAAGCCTTCCGGATATTTATCCCGGCTCGGTTTCAGGTGTTTCCATTGAGTCTGCCGACGGTTCCGTTGTAAGCGATATTACAGTGCGTAACCTTGAGACAGACAAAGTTACATGTCCCGTATTTATCCGTCTTTGCAACCGCAACAAGTATGAGGACGATGCAAAGGATATGGCAGGTAAGGTAGAAAATATCGTTATTGAAAACGTAACTTCAAAGAATGCAGAACTGCCTATGATTATTTCCGGCGTAGAGCATCACGGTGATACAAATTATATTAAGAATGTTACAATGAAAAATATACGTGTCACTTACAGAGAAAGCGAAGAGAATATCGTATGGCGTCCCTTTATACCGGAGTATCCTACAACATATCCTGAAAACTGGCGCTTTAAGGATGTTCCTGCATACGGACTTTGGGCAAGACACGTTGATACACTTGTACTTGAAAACGTCAGTGTAACACCACGTACAGCCAATGAACGTGAAAAGTTTGTATATGACGACGTTCTGAATCTTTCAGAGAAATAAAAATTTTAAAGCACTGTACAAAATTTAAATGCACCTTGTTTTTTATCAACAAGGTGCATTTTTAATATGTTATTTTATTTTGTTATATAAAGTTAGTTTTTATCTTCCTCTTCTTCCTCTTCTTCCTCGTCTTCAAGGTCAATTGCGAAAAACGAACCGGAAAAATCATCCTCATAATCTGAATAGTTTTCCTCTTCACTTTCAGGGAAGAACGGAAATTCGCCTATAACTTCAAATTTTCTGCCTCTCATCCAAACGGAGGGGGTTACTCTGATTGTAAATCCGCAGCCGTTGGGGGTCATCCACTGATGCATGGGCATTTCGGGAAGACCGTAAGCTGCTAAAAGGGTCATTATTACTCCGCCGTGGGTAAAGACAGCAGTATTCTGTGTGCCTGTTTTCATTACACCCTCAATTATCTTTTCAAAGCATCCGCAGACTCTTGTGGCAAATTCACGGTTGCTCTCTCCAAAAGGAGGCTCAATATCCTCACCGGCAAGCCAGCGGGGGAAAAGAGGACTGTTTTCAAGTTCCTGAGCGGTTTTACCCTCAAATTCACCAAAATTGCATTCGATGAGATCACGCAAGATGATGGGCTTTTGATCAGGATAGAGAATTTCCGCTGTCTTTGTGCAGCGTTTCATGGGACTTGAAAATACTGCTTCAACAGGAGGATAAACCATTTCCTCTTTAAGGCGTTTAAGCTGTTTTTCACCGTCCAGGCTCAGTTCAAGGTCTGTGTGACCTATGTATCTGCCTTGAGTGTTTCCTGTTGTCAAACCGTTTCGTACAAGATGAATAAGGTATGTTTTCATAGCTCCTCCAAAAAAAATATATAAAATTTGGTAAAAATCTGTATATACATAAATATACTCTTGGTATATAATTCTACATATCTAAATAAATTATAAAATCTAATTGGGGTGTTGTTATGAATAAGAGTTTTTCCAGCAGGCTCAGCGAGCTTCGGAAAGAAAGGGGATTAAGCCAGAAAGAAGCTGCGGCACAGCTTGGCGTTTCACAGGCTCTTCTTTCCCACTATGAAAAAGGGATAAGAGAATGCGGACTTGATTTCGTTGTAAAGGTAAGCGAATTTTACGGCGTAACCTGTGACTATCTTCTTGGCAGAAGCGACAGCCGTATGGGATTTAACGGCGGCCTTGAGCCGGACGATATTCCCGGTGATGATGTTATGGATTTCCAGACCCTTATTCGTGCAGCCTCAAATGTTATTGAAGAAGCTAACAGGGACGGAGGTAAGGAATACAGCGAAATAGTATGCCGCATTTATGCCCTTATTGTTTACAGGCTTTTGCTTTCCTGCCGTACCTGCGGACGAGTTCCTGATGAAATGTTTACAATACCTACTGAACCGGGTAAGTATGCAACTTCAATAATGAGTTATAAACTGGAATCTGTTTTTTCTTCCCTTAAAAATGCAAAAGGTGAAGAGGCACATGATGTACCCAAAAGCGTTGAAACGCTCATCAAATTTGCCGAAACCTACATAAGAGATAATATTAAAGATGTTATCGCTTTCTGATATTTTATCATATTATATATAACTGCCGCAAGAAGCAAAAGAAAACCCGCTGATTTTCAGCGGGTTATTTTACTATAAAGCGTATTTGCCTGTTGATGGGTCTAAAAACAGTCCTATTTCCGGTGGAATGAAGGTAAACACTGCAAAGGCGAGAATAAGCAGTATAAGTATGACTATTCCTGCAATGTTCATCTTTTTGGATGAAAGGGCATCCGACTTCATGATTTTGTATCCTATAAAGTAGGCTCCCACAGTACCTAAAATGAAGGTGCCTATATCAAGGGGCAAAAGATTTTTTCCCAGTATGCCGGTATAGGTGTAAAAGGAAGATACAATGATAAACATTCCTGCGAGTATTGAAACTGCCCTTGCAGGTATAAAATTAGCTGTGTCTTTTCCGTAGGCGAAATACTCAAATATGGCATAAAACAGCATGGGAAAGAAAAGTAGCTTTAAATGTTCCCAGGTGCTTTCGTTTACCGCACCTACAATTCCCACTACGGGATTATTCCCGCTCCACTGAAAAACAAAGTGGAGCAGCGTGCCAAGAATAATGGTGAAAACAGCTCCGCCAATGGTTACTTTTTTAATATCACTCAATAAAACACACTCCTTTCCGAATTATTATATGTCCGTTAAGGGTTGCGCTATACCGGGGCAAAAAGAAAGGACGCAGGTTAAACTGCGTCCTTGAAGAAATTTTACCTAACAGCAAAAATATTTACAATTAAGCTTATGCTTCTTCCTCAGCCTTCATCTTTGCAAAGCACTCGCTGCAATAAACGTCACGGTCCTCACGGGGCTGGAAGGGAACCTTTGCTACACCGCCGCACTTAGCGCATGTTGCCTCGTACATAACACGTTCAGGTCTGTTAGCGTTTTTGCGTGCGTCACGGCAGGGCTTGCAGCGCTGGGGCTCGTTAACGAATCCCTTTTCTGCATAGAACTCCTGCTCGCCTGCTGTGAAAACGAATTCCTTACCGCATTCCTTGCAAATGAGAGTCTTGTCTTCGTACATTGTTTTTAACCTCGCTTGAATGTAATTTTGCCCTTGGACGGAATCGCACCGACACCTTTGGATAAACAACGCTCTACTTTAAGCTATGGGGGCATATTAAAGCGGAAATCCGCTTATTTGTCCGTTTGAATAAACTAAAGGCATAAAACCTTTTCACATTAAGAATTTCAGCTTACGCCTTACTCGCTGCAATGCGTTGTCAACCGATTTTGCGGTGGAATCAAGCTGCACGGCTATTTCATCATAGGAATGACCGTTAAGATAAAGCATTAAAACCTTGTGCTCGAAAGGGGAAAGCAGTTTTAAAAGAGCGGCCTGAATAGTTTCAACCGCTTCATTGTCAAGCACAACCTCTTCCGGGTTAAGGTGAGGCTCTGACAAGGGCAACTCTTCATCTTCAAGTGAAACGAACTGATTTTCAGGTATGCGTTTTTTTCCGGCTGCACCTCTTATGGCAGAGGTTATTCTGTTGCCGATACATACGGAAGCATAGGTTTTAAAAGATGCTTCACGTGACGGATCAAAGGTTTTGGTTGCTGACAGTAAACCGAGCATACCTTCCTGAAAAAGGTCATCGTGACCCGGCCAGCAGTCTTTGTAAAGTGAAACCTTATTTTTAACAACCGGAATGAGTCTTGCAATTAATACAGAAACTGCATTGGCGTCGCCGTCTTTGGCTAAGCCTGCAAGAACTTCATCGGAATAAATTTCTTCGTTGGTGTAGTCGGGTGAATTTCTACCCAAAAACAACACCTCCGGTCCAATATTTCTGCACTTTTATATCATAACTGAAAACATTTGGTTTGTCAACAGATTTTTTTGTATAGTTTGAATAATTGGAACCTATACATTATTTTACAAAAGCTGATTTGTAATGACAGATTATTTTAGGGAACCCAGTCGCTTTTTATACTGTCAAACCTTTCATATGGAAACTTTTTAAAGTTTGGAGCTTATTTATCAGCTGTTTTATTTGCAGATTTCCTGTACAGGTGTTCCGTTCTGACCGTCATCCCTTGAAGAATATGGCAGTTCATCCAAAAGCACGGCACGTTTAAGCATATTGGTGCCGTATTTACTGCGTATCATGAAAACACTCTCTTCAAGATTATCACGTTTCTGAAGCTCCTCAGCTCCTGAATCAAATGAGAGCTGACAGATGCTTCCGGTTTCCGTAAGTGAAGCCGCATATACTCCCACAGCCCTTACAGGAGAAACGCCGTTCCAAAGCTCCTTTAAAAGAGTTTTTGCCTCATTATACATTGCGGACGGACTGTTTGTTGGCTGTATGATTTTTTTCTGCTTTTCGAGAACGGAAAGATTGTCGTTTTTAATGCTAACCTTTATGCAGTCAGTAAATATACAGTTTTTCTGCATGGAGTAGCAAATTTTTTCACAAAGGGAGAAGGCTACACGGCTGATGTCCTCCCATGAGGTAAGGCTGTATCGGCAGGTAACGCTTCTGCCAATGCTTTTTGCTTCCGGAGAATCTCTTTCATCTACAACGGGGGAATTGTCAAGACCAAGGGCAGCAAGGCGCAAAGCTTCGCCGTTTTTTCCCAAAAGCTCTTTAAGAAGCCCTTCCGGAGCAGTGCCAATGTCTCCAATAGTTTCAATACCTATATTGTTTAAAACCTTTATTGTCTTTCTTCCTACTCCGATTATGGAGTCGGCAGGAAGATTCCATATTTTCTCTTTGTAGTTTTCATGGGATATAACCGTCACGGCATCAGGCTTTTTAAGGTCGCTGCCAAGCTTTGCAAATACTTTGTTGAAGCTTACACCTACCGATGCCGTTATTCCAAGTTCGTGTTTTATTCTTCTTCTGATTTTGTGGGCTATCTCTTCTCCGCTTCCGAAAAGCCATTCGCAGCCTGTTACGTCCAGCCAGCACTCATCGATTCCGAAAGGCTCTATGCGGTCAGTATAGTCACGATATATGTTTTTTGCTCTTTCTGAAAACTCCACATATTTGTCGTAGTGGGGCGGAACAGTTACAAGATTGGGACATTTCTTTTTAGCCTGCCAAATGGCTTCCGCCGTTTTTACTCCGCATTTTTTTGCCAGCTCGTTTTTGGCAAGTACTATTCCGTGCCGTTCTTCTTTTGAGCCGCATACTGCAACAGGCACTTTTTTCAGCTCCGGTGCAAAGAAACATTCCACCGATGCAAAAAAGTTGTTAAGGTCGCAGTGGAGTATGGTGCGGTCTTTCATAAAATCACCTCGAACATTTGTTCGTAAAGATAATATCATATTTTTCATAAAAAGTAAACTGTAAATACATGGGTAAATATAAGGAATAAGTTTTTTTATTTTCAAAACAAAAAATATGCTGAAAAATTTGTCTATATTGACGCTCGTTATAGAAGCTTTGTAATTGTTTGTTTTATTGACAGTAAATATTTTACTGTGCTAAAATTTATATAGACTGCTGTGAATTTTATCAAGGTGCAAACTTTGATTTAATATGCCAAAGGAAAAGGGTAAGAGATTGCGGCTTATCCTGGCTGTTTCCGATGTCGCTGCGGAGAGTTTTGCAGCAGTTAAAACGGCGGCGGAACGGAGAGTAAATATGAAGAAAAAGTTTTAACGTTAATTTTGTCAGTGGCTTTAATTCTGCCCTTGTTTGCCTTTTCGGCATCTGCAGGTGTCGCTGATTCCTATTGTTTTCAGCAGGACAGTTCTGTAGTATGCGTTAAGGATACAAACTTCTGGGGTTCAGGCAAAATTATGTTTTATCCCGGTGATATTACAGAAAGCGATGAAAAATATCCGGTAATTGTCTGGGCAAACGGAACAGGCTGCATCACTCAGCTCTATTTTAATTTACTTAAAAGCATTGCTGCGGCAGGATATATAGTTGCTGCCGATACATCTGTGATGACTGCTGACGGAACTGCTCAAAGTGATACTGTTGATTACATTCTCCAAAAGAACAGCGATCCTTCAAGTGATCTTTACGGCAAGGTGGATACAGAGAACATTGCAGCTGCGGGACATTCACAGGGCGGAAGAAGCGCTGTAAATGCGGGAGCTGCCGACAGCAGAATAAAATGTGTTCTTTCAGTTGCAGGTTCTAATTATAAATCTGAGGCCGAAAAGCTCAGTAAGCCTGTATTTTTCATGACAGGAACTGTGGATTTGATTGTTTTATCCTCAATGTGGGTAAAGCCTGCCTATAATGCAGTAACCGGTTCGGCTGTTTATGCCTCACTTAAGGGCGGAGTACATACAACCTGTATTTTTACTCCCGATAAAATTTCAGCTTATGCAATAGCCTGGTTTGATGCAAATCTTAAGAACGATGCCGCAGCAAAAGCAGTATTTGCTCCCGGCGGCGCACTTTCACAGGACAGCAGGTGGAAAGACTTTATGTGAAAATAAACTGAATAAATTACTGAACCCCGCCGCAGAGAAAATTTTCTGCGGCGGGTTTTCTATTTTCTATAATGAATAATAAAATCTCCGCCATGCATTTAATTTGCACGGCGGAGATTTTTGCCGGGAGGAAAACACTATTTAGCGTATCCTCTGTGTTTTGCTTTGCGCTTTTGTTTTTTCAGCTCATAAATACGTTCTTTTTCTTCGTTTCTGAGCTGTTTGCTTCTCGTTTTTGCCAGCTGTTTTTTCTCACTGTGTAAAAGCGAAAGTGCCTGCTGCGATTTTGTACTTTTCTGAAAAGACTGTTGCTGTCGGTTTATTTCCCGTCGGAGCCTTTTGGGATTAATACGTTTTTCGCAGTGTTCTCCGGCTTTTATTGACGGACTGAATTCAAGGCTTGTAAAATTTCGCAGAATGAATTCATAAATCTGCGGATCGGTAGGTTCGGCTCCGAACGTAACCTTGCAGGCACGATAGCACCCGTTATAGGTTACCTCAAAGATTCCCACCCAGAAAGGCGGTTCAAACAGTACCGTAAGACTCGAATAAGATTTTTCCATCAATTTTTCCTCCTTAAAAATATCCTGACAGAGAAGGGACAACCAAGGAGGCAGGTTACTGACAGTAAAATATGAGTTGTTCTTTCAAACTCAGAAAATTACTGTGTCCGGACTACCAACCGGACAGTGTTTTTATCTCTGCAAAATCATTGTAACGCAATAAAATATAAGGTCAAGAAAATTTTTCATTTTTTTTTGCAACATCTATTGACAAAAGCATAACATGTAATATAATAGACTTGAACATATGAATAAATGTTCATATATTGAAGTGAAGCGGAGGTTTTACTTTTGGCAAGCGTTGAGAAGACTGAAAAGGAAATGCAGAATACCGATGGTAAAAAGACTATGCCAGATATAGAAGTGCTGTATGATTTATCCGAGCTTTTTAAAGTTTTCGGGGACAGTACGAGAATAAGTATTTTAAGTGCTCTTCTTGAAGATGAGATGTGTGTGCGTGATATAGCGGAGCTTCTGGGAATGGGTCAAAGCGCAATATCTCACCAGCTCAGGATACTTCGCTCTGCGGGACTTGTAAGACCCCGCCGTCACGGAAAAATAGTTTACTATTCTTTGGACGATGAACATGTAAGTTTAATTTTCAATGCAGGACTTGAACATATACGTCATAAGAGAGGTGAGAAGCGGTGAAAAAATATAAATATAAAGTATCCGGTCTTGACTGTGCCGCCTGTGCGGCAGGAGTCGAAAGGAAAATAGCCGAACAGGAAGGGCTTCATAATGTAAGCCTTAATTTTGCCAGTGAAACACTTACCTTTGAAGCTGATGATTCTTTGGAGAATCCTGAGAAAAAAGTGGAGGAGATTATAAAAAAATCAGGTCATACCTGTGAAATTTCTCCTGCTGTTAAAGGCAGTGAAAAGAAGCATTCTTCCGAGCATTCACATGATCATGAGCATGAACACAGCCATGAACATAGTCACGAACACGGTTCAGGGGATATAAAAAAATCGCTGATACTTATCTGTGTTCCAGCTGTATTTCTTGTACTGGGATTTATGCCGTTTTTTGAAGGTACAGTATCAAATGTCCTCCTTATAATTTCTGCTGCTGTTTGCGGTTTTCCTGTGCTTATAGAGGCTTTCCACAGTCTTATGGCAAGGAGAGCCGATGAAAATCTTCTTGTGGCAATTGCGGTTATTGCAGCCTTCATAATTGGCGAATATAAAGAAGCAGCATCGGTTATTATGTTTTTCAGCGTAGGCGAGCTTTTGGAAGATTATGCAGTTTCAAGGTCAAGAAGATCAATTGCCGCTCTTTCACAGATACGCCCCGATAAGGCCAATATCCTTTTACTCGGCGGAGAAATCAGAACTGTTTCAGCAGAGGAGATTAAAATCGGGGATACAATAAAGATTTTACCCTTTGAACGTTTTCCAGTTGACTGTGAAGTTATCGACGGAATTACTCAGGTTGACTGCTCACCTGTAACGGGAGAAAGTCTGCCTGTTGAAGTGACGGCAGGAAAAACAGTTCTCAGCGGATGTATAAATCAGACCGGTGAGGTTATAGCTAAGGCTGTTGCCACCAGCGAAAACTCCGCCGCTTCGAGAATAATAGATATGGTTGAATCTGCTGCAAGCAGGAAGGGCAAGGCTGAAAAGACCGTTACAAAGTTAGCTGTCTATTATACTCCTACCGTCATAGCCCTTGCCGCAGCGTTGGCGCTTCTGCCGCCTCTTTTCGGTATGGGAAGCCTTTCAATGTGGGTTCAGCGAAGCCTAGTTTTCCTTGTAGCCTCATGTCCCTGTGCACTTGTGCTGTCAGTACCTTTGGGATTCTTTGCAGGAATAGGCGGAGCTTCAAAAAGAGGTATACTTGTAAAGGGCGGAACCTTTGTAGAGCTTGTGTCAAAGGCAAAAGCTGTGGTTTTTGATAAAACCGGAACCCTTACCTGTGAAGAAAACGAAATTGAAAGTGTTCGCTGTGCAGAAGAATTTACTCAGGAAGATGTACTTCGCTATGCTTCATACGGAGAGCATTTTTCTGTGCATCCTCTGGCAGAATGTGTACGCAGAGCTTATACTGAAATTGATGAAAAGAAGATTTCAGGATTTGAAGAGATACCCGGAAACGGTACAAAGATAAATCTTGACGGAGAAGAGATAATCTGCGGCAGCAGACGCTTCCTCGAAAACAGCGGAATAGATACAAGTTCCTTGGGTGAAGCGGGAGCGCAGATTTTCGTCGGAGTTTCCGGAAAAGCCGCAGGAGCAATAAGCATTGAAAGTAAGCTCCGTGAAGATTCAGCAGAGGCTATAAGACAGCTTAAAGCCCTTGGGATAAAGCATATAGCCATGCTTACAGGTGACCATGAGGACGCCGCTAAATCCGTTGCAGACAGACTTGGCATAGATGAATACTATGCGGGACTTCTTCCTGAGGATAAGCTTTCAATTCTCGAAAAGATTAAAAGTGAATCCGGTATTACAATATTTGCAGGTGACGGTATAAACGACGCTCCGGTTCTTGCCTGTGCTCATGCAGGAGCAGCTATGGGACTTGGCAGCGATGCAGCTATTGAAGCGGGAGATTTGGTACTCATGGGAAGTAAGCCTTCCTCGATTGCAACTGCTATATCTCTTTTCAGAAAGACAATGTCCATTGTTCATTTTAACATCTGGTTTGCATTGGGTGTTAAAGCCATAGTGCTCATTCTCGGTGCTTTCGGACTTGCATCAATGTGGATGGCTGTGTTTGCAGATGTTGGAGTTGCTCTTATAGCCATTGCAAACTCTGCAAGGCTTATAAACGGAAAAACTCCTGAAATAAAGTAAATATAAGGAAAATAAAGGTTGCTAAAAGGCGGCCTTTATTTATATCTCGTTCTATATGAAAAGCTTTTATTTATCATCTTGACTTAGGTTCAAGTCGGTAGTAAAATAAGAAAAAAGTGTATCAAATGATACAAAATAAGCACAGGAAGTGGAAAAATGAAAACAGAAAAAGAAATTTTATCCATTGCCCGGCTTATGAAGCAGACACCTTTATTTTTTAAAACCGATGACAGCATTCTTGAAAGGGAAGCGGAAAAAGCAGAAAAGCTTTGCTTTTCAAAGGGAGATATTATAGCTTCTTCGGGAGAAAATTCCCGTAAGCTCGGTATTATCCTTAAGGGCAGAGCAGAGGTTACCAAAGATTCCGGAAGAGTGAAAATGAGCATGCTTTCAAAAGGCGACATTTTCGGTGCAATTACCCTTTTCGGCAATAATCCGGGATTCCTCACTGATATATCAGCTGCCGAAAAATGCGAAGCTGTGTTTTTTTCTCCTGAGAGCATTGAAAGAATACTTTCAGAGGACGGAGAAACCGCACGGTGTTATATCGGATATCTTTCCGACAGAATAGGTTTTCTTAACGGAAAGATTGACAGCTATACAGGTGCTTCTTCAAGTGCAAAGCTTGCCTGCTGGCTCTTAAAAAACACACAGCAGGATGAAGAAATTACACTCAGCATGACAAAGCTCTGCGGACTTTTAAATATAAGCAGAGCATCAGTCTATCGGGCTTTTGAGGAGCTTGAGAATGCGAAATGTGTAGTGAAAAACGGTAAGAATATAAAGGTTACGGACCGGGAAAAACTTAAAAGGTATTCTGACGGCACGTTATAATCTGCTTCAAGGAAAAAGGAGAGATTAAAAATGAAAACAGCAAAAAAATTAACTGCGCTGATTTTGGCTTTGGCAATGATTTTTGCTTTAGCTGCCTGTGGAGGAAACGATGACCAGACACCCACAGGTGACGCACCTAAAACAACCGTAAATGTAGCAACACTTATGGGACCCACTGGTATCGGCATGACAAAGCTTATGGATGACGACAAAAACTCAAAGACCTTTAATGACTATAATTTCACCGTTGCAACATCACCCGATCAGGTTGTAGCTGCTATTACAAATGCAACAGAGCCTGTTGATATTGCAGCATGTCCCATAAACCTTGCCTCAACTCTTTATAAAAAGACAAATGGCGCCGTACAGATTGCCGCAATCAACACTCTCGGAGTTCTCTATATTCTCGAAAACGGCAATACAATTAATTCTATTTCCGACCTTAAGGGAAAAACTCTTTATGCTACCGGTCAGGGCTCCACACCTGAATATATCCTTAACTATATTTTAGAGGCTAACGGACTTACTCCCGGTGAGGATGTCACAATAAATTATGTTGCAGAGCACGCAGAGCTTGCTACAATGATAGCAACAGGCAAAGTAGATCTTGCAATGCTTCCCGAGCCCAATGTCACTTCCGCAAGAGCTCAGAATTCAGATTTGAGAATCGCTCTCGATGTAACCGAAGAGTGGGGAAAAGCAACTGTCCTTAAGGGTGACGGCGAAAGCGAGCTTGTTCAGGGATGCATAATTGTCCGCAAGGAATTTGCTGAAAATCACCCTGAGGCTCTTGAGGCTTTCCTTGAAGAATATAAGGCATCTGTTGAGTATGTAAACGCAAATGTTAAAGAGGCTTCCACTCTTTGCGAAACTTATGGTATAATACCTAAGGCTGCAGTAGCTGCCATGGCAATTCCTAATTGCAATATTACCTTTGTAAAGGGCAATGCAATGAAAGAACTGGCACAGTCAAATCTTAAAATACTTTATGATGCAAATCCTGCTTCAATAGGCGGAGATATGCCGGCGGATGATTTCTATTATGGATGCTGAAAAACTCAGGAAAAAAGTTAAAAACGTTATAATCAAAGTCGGAGCGGTACTCTTCTGGGTACTGCTCTGGCAGATTTTATATTTAGCGGTAGGTCAGGAGATACTCATAGTTTCTCCCATTGCAACTGTAAAACGGCTTTTTGAGCTTTCCTTACAGGAGCAGTTTTGGATTACCGCTTTTTCTTCCCTTGTCAGAATTATGGGAGGATACGTGCTTGCTGTTATAATCGGATTTTTCCTCGCTTTTCTTACAAGCTTTGTACCGGTTTTGCGGGCACTTTTTCATCCTGTTATAATTGCGGCAAGGGCAACTCCCGTTGCTTCATTTATAATCCTTGCATTAGTGTGGCTCAGCGCCGGCAAGGTTCCTGCCTTTATAGCTTCTCTTGTGGCAGTTCCCATTGTATGGGAAAATATAAGCGAGGGAATACGGAGAACCGATGAAAAATACCTTCAAATGGCAAAGGTTTATAAAATTGGAAAGGTGAACACATTTACAAAGATTTATTTTCCGTCAGTGTACCCATACCTTGCTTCCGGAGCGGTTTCAGCTTTGGGCCTTGCCTGGAAAGCGGGTATTGCGGCGGAGGTTCTCAGTGTTCCGAAAAATTCCATAGGTCTCGAGCTTTATTATTCTAAAATTTATATTGAAACTCTTGATTTATTTGCATGGACTCTTGCAGTAATAATTTTAAGCGTAGCTCTCGAAAAACTTCTCAAATATCTTCTCAGGCGTATCAGTTCACGCTATAATATACGGAGGAAAGAAAATTGACCATAGAGCTTAAAAACATAAGCAAGTCATACGGCGAAAAAGAAGTTATAAAAAATTTTTCTCTTTCACTGCCCGAAAAGGGAGTTGTCTGCTTTTTCGGAAAATCCGGCTGCGGTAAAACAACTCTTGCTTCTATTTTAGGCGGAATTATTGAGCCTGACAGCGGAGTGATTGCCGGAACCGAAAACAGACAAACAGCGGCCGTGTTTCAGGAGGACAGGCTCCTACCATGGCTTAACTGCCGTGACAATATAAACCTTGCAGCCGGGCGAAAGGATGCATTTAATGAGCTTAAATATTACGATGCCGATGATATTGCCAAAAGGTATCCCAAAGAGCTCAGCGGAGGCATGAAACGCCGTGCAGCTCTTGCAAGGGCTACTGCGTACGGCGGGGATATATGTATCCTTGACGAACCGTTTAAAGGCCTTGACGGTGAGCTTACGGAAAAGGCAATAAAGAGAATAAGCGAAGTATTTGACAAAGGGCTTATAATACTAATAACACATATTCCTGAGGAAGCGGCAAAAATGGCGGATAAAGTGATTTTCTTTAAGGGTATTCCCCTTGAAAAAGAGGATGAACTCAGCTTTGATATACCGCCAAAAAACAGGACTAAGGAAGATATAGCGTGTTACAGTGAAAGAATATCTGAAATATTCAGAAGAGGGTAAGTTTAAAGGAGAGAGTATGGACAGAAAAAGTGAATTTCAAAAAAGCGATGAAACAACGGCTCTGATACTTAAAGCGGCGGCTCAGGTGTTTTCCGAAAACGGATACCGTGCCTCTACTATGCAGATGATAGCAGAGCGTGCAGGACTTGTGCCCAGCGGAATATATTACTACTATTCCGGTAAGAAAGAGCTTCTTGAAGCCGTTGCAGATTATCTTATTTCACATCTTGAAGATTCTGTCTTTGAACGTTGGAGAGCACTTATTGAAAAAGACGGGCTTGAAGGATTTATTGATGATGCAATTGATGCTGTTGAAGAAGAAAAGACATATGTGCGTCTTTTGAGTAATCTCATTGCCGGAGCAAATGAGCTTGATGACAGCTACCATGAACGTCTTTCAGCTGTTTTTCTCAAGGTAAAAGAGGGTATAAGAAAACATATTACCG
>UQGM01000039.1 GCA_900540535.1 uncultured Oscillospiraceae bacterium
CAATACTACGATTTACAACACGGCGCTTTATATGAGATTGAGCCGGGACGATGAAAACTATGGTGACAGCGTAAGCATTGAAACACAGCGGACAATCCTGCAACAGTACGCAAAGGAACAGGGGCTTCATGTAGTCGGTGAGTATGTGGACGATGGCTGGTCGGGGACGAACTTTGAACGGCCGGATTTTCAGCGCATGATGGACGATATGGAAGCCGGAAAAGTAAACTGCATTGTCACGAAAGACCTGTCCCGTTTCGGGCGGGAACATGTGATGATGGACTACTATCTGGAATTTCTGTTCCCGGAGAAACGGGTTCGCTACATCGCCGTTGCGGAGAATGAGGACACAGAGAAAGGGCTTTCCGATTTTGTCCCGTTCAAAAACCTGTTCAATGAATGGTTTGCGAAAGATACAAGCCGCAAGGTAAAGGCCGCTTTCAAAGCAAAGTTTGCCACAGGACAGCGTATCGGCGCCTATGCTCCCATCGGGTACAGGAAACACCCGGAAATCAAAAACAAGCTGATAATCGACGAGGAAACCCGCTGGATAGTGGAGAAGATTTTTGACCTTGCTATTCATGGCAGAGGGGCGGCCAGTATCACAAGAATACTGATTGCGGAAAAGGTTCCCACACCGGGATTTATCAACTTCCAGCGTGACGGGACTTTTGCAAACATCTATGCGGGTGCGCCGGAGGAAAAAAGCTACGCATGGACGATAGCCCAGGTCAAGAGCATTATGAAAGACGAAACCTATATCGGCCATACCATTCATTACCGGGAAACGAACATTTCCTTTAAGAACAAGCGGAGGGTACGCAAGCCCCAAAGTGAATGGGTGCGGGTGGAGAACACGCAGGAGCCGATTATCAGCGAGCAGGTTTTCCGGCAGGTACAGGAGCAGATAGCAAACCGCCGCAGGAAGTGCAAGGATGGTACAACGCAGATTTTTTCCGGATTGGTAAAATGTGCGGATTGCGGCTGGTCGCTGTCCTATGGGGAGAACAGGCAGAACAGCAAGCCTTACGGCCATTATCATTGTAGCAAGTACGGGCAGGGCACACGCCAATGCTCCATGCACTATATCCGTTATGATGTGCTTTATGCCTATGTCCTCTCCCGTCTGCAATACTGGTCGGGGCTGGTACAGCATGATGAAGAACGGCTCTTGAAGCAGCTGTTAAATGCCACTGATAAGGGACAGGCTGCCGCAAGAAAGAAGCAGGCCGCAGAACTGAAAAAGGCAGAGAAGCGAAAAGCCGAAGTCGATACTTTGTTTGCCCGGATGTATGAGGACTGGGCGGCGGGGCGTATCACGGAATACAACTTCTCTATGCTGTCCGGGAAGTACCAAAGCGAACAGGCTGAACTGGACGAAAAGATTGAACAGCTTCAATCCGCTATCGCCACTGAAAGCCAGAACGCCGTAGACGCAGAAAAATGGATTGCCTTGATGAAAGAGTGCGTCAATCCAACAGAACTGACCGCCGAACTTTTGAATATGCTGATTGAAAAAATCGTTGTCCATGAAGCGGTCAAAGGTGAGGACGGAAGCCGGGAACAGGAGGTAGAAATCTTCTACCGCTTTATCGGCAAAATTGATTGAATGATACCAATATCTTTAACTATGTGATACCGGCAAATGTATGCCAGATTACTCTGTTGTGCCCTCATTGTGTGAGGAACTGAATATATCCGCCGGAGAGCTGATTTCGGGAAAGGAAAGCGAAGATAAAAGCGATTCTCAGCTGCTGGAAGCCCTTGAACGGATTCAGAAACTTGAAAAAGAAAAAAATCTTCTTTCGGGACTTGTGCTTATAATTATGGGTATGGTTCTTTCGGCTCTCTCACAGCTCACCACCGGTTCCGATTTCAAAGATTTTTTATCGGGAGTAATGATGGGGCTTTCAATAGGCATCATGCTTATAGGAATGTATACTGTCGGAAAGACATTCAGAAAATAACACCGAATACAGAAAAGCTCTGTTCCTTAATCGGAACAGAGCTTTATATTTTTATTTAAGTTAAAACCTTATGGAACTAAATCCTGTTATCTCATTGCTGGAATCGTTAAGTCGATATGCCTTTTTAACACACTGTCCGCCCTTTACATCTCCCTCAACTGTGATAATAGTCTTTGTTGAAGCGTCATAGTCAACGATTATACCCACATGGTTGGCGTAGCTTACAGGGTTTCCGGGCACATTGTATTTAAAATATACAAGATCTCCGATTTTAGGGATATACGACTCATTATTAGTGAAGTCCTGCCAGTTTATATCGGCTGTGGCGCTGCGTTCAAAGAGATCTTCATCTATTCCTGCTCTGTCAGCACACCATGATATAAACCATGCGCACCAGGGACTTATGGGAGAACCGGCACTGCTGCCGTATTTTGACCATCCGTTATTCTGTGCATATGGGAAAGCTATATTTTCACCGTTAATATATCCGTTTACATAGCCTACCTGGCTTTCCGCAATCTGTACAAAACAATCTCTCGTTCCAGTTTCTGCGGTATACTTTACTGCACGCTGATGACTGTTGTCAGAAGCAATTTCTACTGTATACTCTCCCGAAAACAGATTGTCAGTTTCATATTCTGAATCCGATGATCCGCTGAGCTTTACACTGCTCAGAGATATTCCCGAAACCTTTTCATTTGTAAAACTAACAGTGAGCTGAACCTTTCCCGAAACATAACAGCGGTATTCTTCACCGTCATTTTCGCCCGAAGCGCCCGCTCCGTAGATTTCTTCCATTTTACTTTCGGTATCTCCGACTTTAAGTCCCTCTTTGGTGGAAGTGAAAATTATTGTATCAACACACTTTTCGATGCCGTTTGTCCAGAAAAGATACGTTGTGCCGTCTGAAGCATCTATATACATATCTTCAGCCTTATAAGTGACATTTGCCTTATCCAAAGCCGCCTTGACTTTATCATAAGACATATCGCGGGTTATCTCTCCCTCACCGTTTTTATCGGTAAGAGTAGCTGAAACAGATTTTTCGCTTTCTGTCTGCACAGTGTTTCCGCCCTCGTTTTCTTTTTTATCATCAGGCTCATTCTCTTTTGCAGAGTCTGAATAGCCTATGCTGTCAGGGTCTGTTTTATCCTTATCAACAAAAAAATTAACGCATACTGCCGAAATAATTATCACTGCTACTGCCGCTGCAATTACCGCACCGTAATATTTTTTATATTTCTCCATAAGCTCACCTGTTTTCAGCCCCGTATTTCTATATTTCCTTATTTTATATAATAACAAGTTTATACGTACATGTCAAAATATTATGGATTATAAAGAAAACCCGCAGTGAACAAATCACTGCGGGTATATTATCTGTCAGATGACTTTTAAATTAATAGTTCTTTGCACGAAGCTGGAAGTATGCTTTCGGATGATCGCATACGGGGCACTTCTCGGGAGCTTCCTTTGAATAGCAGAAATATCCGCAGTTAAGGCAGATCCAGCCCACTTCCTCTTCCTTCTCAAATACGGAGTCATTGTCCATATTCTCGATGAGCTTTCTGTATCTCTCTTCGTGCTCTTTCTCGATCTTTGCAACTGCTTCAAAGAGGAATGCTATCTTGTCAAAGCCTTCTTCTCTTGCTTCCTCAGCAAACTTTGCATACATATCTGTCCACTCATAGTTCTCGCCTGCTGCTGCATCCTCAAGATTTGTGTGTGTATCCTGAATACCGTCATGAAGAAGCTTGAACCAGATCTTTGCGTGCTCCTTCTCATTGTTTGCTGTCTCTGTGAAAAGATTTGCTATCTGCTCATAGCCCTCTTTCTTTGCCTTTGATGCATAGTAAGTGTATTTATTTCTTGCCTGGGATTCTCCTGCGAATGCCGCCATAAGATTAGCTTCTGTTCTTGATCCTTTAAGTTCCATAGTTGTTTCTCCTTTTCCTTTTTATTTTTAGTGTATATCCTCACGGCATTTGTTACAAATACCGTAAATTACTAAATTATATTGTGTCACTTTTAGGGTGGAAACATTCATTATTTTTTCCTCAATTCCCTCAAGTTCTGTTTCTTCTATGTCGAAAACCTCACCGCAATGTGTGCAGAATCCGTGAAAATGCTTGTGTATGCTTCCGTCAAAACGGTCGCTTCCGTCCGGAACCTGAATTTTCAGTATTTTTCCCTGAGCGGCAAACTGATTCAAATTCCTGTACACTGTGGCAAGGCTCAAATTAGGATGCTCAGGCTTTAATTTATTATATAATGTATCAGCGGTAGGATGACAAGGCTCTTCCATAAGAGCATTATAAATAATCTCTTTTTGTTTTGACCTTCTTACTGTGCCCATTTTATTCTCCTCAATTACTTTAAAGCTCAATACGTTGTTTGTTCCACTCGTTATCGATAATGATTATCAATATTGTGATTTGATTATAACTTTTTAACCATCCTTTGTCAATAGATTTTTCAGTTATTTTTTCTCTGTTCAAAATTTTAACAAAAAAATTAAAGAGGTTTAAACAATCTTCCTTAGTTTTGCCCTTTTATATTAATCTGTAATATGATATTATATTTTTATCTATATTGAATTACAGTGCAGGGAGCTGATTATATGTCAAATGTGAAAAGACTTTTCGTCGAAAAAAAGCCCGGGTTTGATATTGAAGCAGGACATATGCTTGCAGATTTAAAAGATAACCTTGGCATCAAAAACCTCGAAGCATTACGTCTTATTAACAGATATGACCTTGAGGGAATTAGCGACGCTGATTTTGAGAGAGCATCTGTTACAATCCTTTCAGAGCCTAACGGCGACAACATCTCAACGGAACTTAATATTGATCCCGCTTGGCGTGTTTTTGCAACAGAATACCTGCCCGGTCAGTACGACCAGCGTGCAGACTCCGCTGCTCAGTGTATCGCACTCCTTACAATGGGTGAACGTCCCGTTGTTGCATCGGCAAAGGTAATCGCTCTCAAAGGCGATATTTCCGAAAGTGATTTTGATAAAATCAAGGGATATATAATTAACCCTGTTGAATCAAGACTTGCATCTATGGACAAGCCTGAAAGCCTCAACATCAAAGCTGAGGTTCCCGCAGATGTTGCAAGAGTAGAGGGCTTCATTTCCCGCTCAGATGATGAAATAGCTCAGTACCACAAGGAAATGGGCTTTGCAATGAGCGTTGCGGATTTGTGCTTCTGCCGTGATTACTTTGCAAACACAGAGCACAGAGATCCTACAATTACAGAACTTAAAGTTATTGATACATACTGGTCAGACCACTGCCGTCATACAACATTCCTCACACAGCTTGACAGCGTTGACATCGAAAATAGCGCAGTATCAAAGGCAATTGAGGACGCATGGCTCGAATATGTTGTAGCAAGAACCGAAGTCTACGGCGAGCGCAAAAAGAACATGACCCTTATGGATATGGCTACTATCGGCGGCAAGGTACTCAGAAAAAGAGGAAAGCTTGACGACCTTGATGTCAGCGACGAGATAAATGCTTGCAGCATTGAAGTTCCCGTTGAGACTTCTCACGGCACTGAAACATGGATTGTTCAGTTTAAGAACGAGACCCATAACCATCCCACTGAGATTGAGCCTTTCGGCGGAGCTGCTACCTGCCTTGGCGGTGCAATCCGTGATCCCCTTTCAGGCAGAGCTTATGTATATCAGGCTATGCGTGTAACAGGAAGCGGCGACCCCACAACTCCCTTTGAGGAAACTCTTGCCGGTAAGCTTCCTCAGAAGAAGATTACCGTCGGTGCAGCTCAGGGCTATTCATCATACGGTAACCAGATCGGCCTTGCAACGGGTCAGGTCTGCGAAATATATGACAGCGGATACACAGCAAAACGCATGGAAATCGGCGCAGTTGTAGGTGCATCACCTAAAGCCAACGTAATAAGAGAAGTTCCAGCTCCCGGAGACGTTATCGTACTTCTCGGCGGACGTACAGGACGTGACGGCTGCGGCGGTGCAACAGGTTCATCAAAAGCTCACGATACATCATCCATTGAAACCTGCGGCGCAGAGGTTCAGAAGGGTAATCCTCCCACAGAGAGAAAGATTCAGCGTCTTTTCAGAAACGGTGACGCTGCAAGAATGATCAAGCGCTGCAACGACTTCGGTGCAGGCGGCGTATGCGTTGCAATCGGTGAACTTGCAGACGGTCTTGACATAAGCCTTGACCTTGTTCCCAAAAAGTATGACGGACTTGACGGAACAGAGCTTGCAATAAGTGAATCTCAGGAGAGAATGGCTGTTGTTCTTGACGAAAAGGATGCAGAGGCTTTCGCAAAGCTCGCATATGACGAAAACCTTGAGACAACAATTGTTGCAAAGGTTAAAGAAGATCCCAGACTTACAATGACATGGAGAGGCGACAAGATTGTCGATCTCAGCCGTGAATTCCTCAATACAAACGGTGTTACTCAGCACGCAAAGGCTCTTATTACAGCCGCTGAAGCTAAAGATGATTACAGAACAGCTGTTCCCGCAGCAGTTAAGGGCAAAAAGGGAATTGACGCACTTAAGGCAAACCTTTCAAGACTTGAAGTCTGCTCACAGAAAGGCCTTGTAGAGCGTTTCGACTCCTCCATCGGAGCTGCAACAGTTCTCATGCCCTATGCAGGTAAATATCAGCTTACACCCGAAAATGCAATGTGCGCTAAAGTTCCCGTACCGGACGGAAAGACAGATACCGCAACAGCAATGAGCTTCGGCTTTATTCCCGGAATCAGCCGTTTCAGTCCCTTCCACGGTTCTGTTTACGCAGTTACAGAAAGCCTCGTAAAGCTTGCAGTTATCGGCGCAGATCCTCACAAGAGCCGTCTTACAATGCAGGAATATTTTGAAAGACTTTATGATAAGCCTGAACGCTGGGGCAAACCCGCAGCTGCACTTTTAGGCGGACTTACAGCACAGCTTCACTATGAAACTCCCGCAATCGGCGGTAAGGACAGTATGTCAGGTTCATTTAATGACCTGGATGTACCTCCCACACTTGTATGCTTTGCAATTTCTGCAACAAAGGCAAGCAAGACTGTTTCCGCAGCATTCAAAAAGAGCGGCAGCAAGGTAGCACTTCTTCGCTTCCCCGTATGCGCCGACACTCTTCTCCCCGATTGGGATAAGGCAAACAAGTTCCTCAGTGATGTTTATACAATGGTAAGAGACGGCAAAATCCTTGCCGCAGACGCAGTACGTGAAGGCGGCGCAGCAGCAAGCGTATGCCGTATGGCATTCGGTAACGCTCAGGGCTTTAAGTTCAGTGATTCTCTTTCAGAAACAGATCTCTTTGCTCCCATGGTGGGCAGCGTTGTTGCTGAAATTGCAGATGAGAGCATCCTTTCAGAGTTTGACAGCGTAATCCTCGGCGTTACAAATGACAGCGAAACAATCACCCTCGGCGGCGAAAGCGCAAAGACACTTGACCTTGCCGAAGTTTGGGGCGCAAAACTCGAAAACGTATTCCCCACAAAGGTTACAAAGCTTCCCGAAATGAAGCACGAAGTTGCCCTCTATACTGAGAGAAGCAACAATGCTCCTGCAATCAAGGTTGCAAAGCCCAAGGTTGTAATCCCTGTATTCCCCGGCACAAACTGTGAGTTCGATTCTGCAAGAGCTTTTGAAAAAGCAGGAGCAGAAACTGAAATCATCGTTCTCAACAACCTTACATCACAGGGCATTGATGAGAGCGTTGAAAGATTTGTAAAAGCTATTAAGACTTCTCAGATAATCATGCTTCCCGGCGGATTCAGCGGCGGTGACGAGCCTGACGGATCAGGTAAATTCATCGCTACAACTCTCAGAAACGCAAAGGTAAAGGATGCAGTTACAGACCTTCTCGAAAACCGTGACGGACTTATGCTCGGTATCTGCAACGGCTTCCAGGCTCTTATAAAGACAGGTCTTGTACCTTACGGTAAGATTGTGGATACACAGGAAAATGATCCCACCCTTACTTTCAACACAATCGGCCGCCACGTTTCCACAATGGTTTACACAAGAATAGCCTCCGTTAAATCTCCCTGGCTTTCAAAGGTAAATGCAGGCGATGTATTTGCAGTTCCCGTTTCTCACGGTGAGGGACGTTTCGTTGCCGATGACGAAACTCTTGCAAGACTTATTGCAAACGGACAGGTTGCCACTCAGTACGTTGACCTTGAGGGCAAACCCGCCGCAGATATTCCCTTTAACCCCAACGGTTCAGTATGCGCTATCGAGGGTATCACAAGCCCCGACGGACGTGTATTCGGTAAAATGGGACACACCGAAAGAAAGGGCGACAACCTTTACTTCAACGTACCCGGCTGCAAGGATCCCCAGATTTTCGAGGCCGGCGTAGAATACTTCAAATAATAAAATAATCCGGTAAAAATGCAGGTGTAGAGAAAGATGAAATATGTAGTTGTTTTATATGACGGCATGGCAGATTATCCCGTGCCGGCTCTCGGCGGCAAAACGCCGATGATGGTGGCTAAAAAGCCCAATTTTGACCGCATGGCAAAACACGGTACAGTAGGTCTTGTAAGAACAGTCGCTCCCGGTCTTACCCCCGGCAGCGACGTTGCAAACCTCAGCGTTATGGGTTACGATCCCTGCCTTTACTATACGGGACGTTCTCCCCTTGAAGCAGTAAGCATGGGCATTGACCTTTCTGATACAGACGTTGCTTTAAGATGCAACCTTGTAACTCTCTCTGACGAGGAAGATTACAGCGAAAAGACAATGGTTGACTACTGTGCGGGAGATATTTCCAGTGAAGAAGCTGCTGAGATTATCAAAACAGTTGAGGAAAAGCTCGGAAACGACATCTTCGCTTTTTACAGCGGAGTCAGTTACCGTCACTGCCTTGTATGGCACGGCGGTAAGACTGAGATAGGAAAGCTTACACCTCCCCATGATATTTCAGGCAGAAAAATCGGCGGATATCTCAACAAAAATCCCGATGCCGCAGGTCTTTTGGAGCTTATGGAAAAAAGCTGCGAAATCCTTAAAGATCATCCCGTAAACCTTAAGCGCATAAGCGAGGGCAAACGTCCCGCAAACGCTATTTGGCTTTGGGGTCAGGGCAGCCGTCCCTCACTTCCCCTGTTTGAAAAGCTCTATGGAGTAAAGGGAAGCGTTATTTCTGCCGTTGACCTCCTTAAAGGTATCGGCATCTGCGCAGGAATGAATACTCCCGATGTTGAGGGTGCAACAGGATATATTGACACAAACTTTGAGGGCAAAGCTCAGAAGGCTGTTGAAGAGCTCGAAAACGGAAGCGATTTTGTATACATTCACATTGAAGCTCCCGACGAGTGCGGACACAGAAACGAGCCCGAAAACAAGGTTAAGGCAATCGAGCTTATTGACTCCCGTGTGCTTCCCATTGTTCTTGAGGCTCTCGAAAAATACGATGACTACAAAGTGATGATTCTCCCCGACCATCCTACACCTATTGTAACCGGCACACACGCCTCAGACCCTGTTCCCTTTATGATTTATCATAAGAATGGTGAAAAGGACAGCGGCGTTGACTCAATAAACGAAGAAACTGCCTCAAAGACAGGCATCTTCATTGAAGAAGGTCCCTCCCTTATGGGCAGATTTCTTTCAAAATAAATTTTAGCATAAGGACGTGATACCCATGAAAATAAACACAAAGTGCATTCAGGCGGGATACACCCCCAAAAACGGTGAACCGAGAGTGCTCCCCATTATCCAGAGCACCACTTATAAATACGAGTCCAGCGAGCAGATGGGCAGACTTTTCGATCTTGAAGAAAGCGGATATTTCTATACCCGTCTTCAGAATCCCACAAACGATGCCGTTGCAGCTAAAATCGCAGCTCTTGAGGGCGGCGTAGGTGCAATGCTCACTTCTTCCGGTCAGGCTGCAAACTTCTTTGCTCTTTTCAACATCTGCTCCGCAGGTGATCACATTGTAAGCTCCGCTGCAATCTACGGCGGAACATTTAACCTTATCGCCGTCACTCTTAAGAAGCTCGGCATTGACTGCACATTCCTGAGCCCCGATTCAACTTATGAGGAGCTCTGCGCAGCAGTTAAGGATAACACAAAGTGTTTCTTTGCAGAGACAATATCCAATCCCTCACTGGATGTACTGGATATTGAAAAATTTGCAAAGGCTGCTCACGATAACGGCGTACCGCTTATTGTTGACAACACTTTCCCCACACCCATCAACTGCCGTCCCTTTGAGTTCGGTGCTGATATAGTAACTCACTCCACAACAAAGTACATGGATGGACACGCCACAAGCGTCGGCGGAGTTATTGTTGACGGCGGAAAGTTTGACTGGGCACAGAACGACAAGTTCCCCGGACTTACAACTCCCGATGAATCATATCACGGCATCACATACACAGAATCTTTCGGAAATGCCGCTTATATTACAAAGGCTACAACTCAGCTTATGCGTGACCTTGGCTCAATCGCCGCTCCCCAGAATGCATTCCTTCTGAACCTCGGCCTTGAAACCCTTTTCCTTCGTGTTGAACGTCATTGCAGCAACGCTCAGAAAGTAGCTGAATTCCTCGAGAAAAACGATATGGTTTCATGGGTCAACTATCCCGGACTTCCCGGAAACAAGTACTATGACCTTGCAAAGAAATATATGCCAAACGGCACCTGCGGAGTTATCTCCTTCGGCGTCAAGGGCGGCAGAGAAGCAGCTACAAAGTTCATGGATTCATTAAAGCTTGCAGCTATTGTAACACATGTTGCAGATGCAAGAACCTGTGTTCTTCACCCCGCCAGCACAACTCACCGTCAGCTTAATGACGAGCAGCTTGAGGCAGCAGGTGTAAGCTCAGACCTTATCCGCCTTTCTGTTGGCATTGAAGATGTTGAAGATATTATCGAAGACATCCAGCAGGCACTCGAAAAGGCTAAGGCATAAAAAATTTAATAATCATTACAGCATAAAAGGCAGAACCGCTTTAGCGGCTCTGCCTTTTTGATTTGCCTATAGGCTGTTATGCTGTTTCAAAAAACTTTTTGCCTGCCGTTTTAACATAAATCAACAGCGGCGCAGCACAGAGATAAAATATAATAATCGGAGAATAGACATATAAAACGAAGAGCGGTAAAACTGCAATAAATGTATTCAGAATAAGTGCAATGAGAATCTTTCTGCTCTCTTCACTTTTAAGCTCCCTGAAGTGAACTAACATAAATAATATCTGTGCAAGAGCGACTACTATGCTTAAAATACACACAGCAAAGGTGTTTGTCTCAAAAAAACCATGCAATACAGAGGGAAAATCTTGTGCTTTTATAATACGAGCTATCACCTGCGCTATAATTGCAATGACACACAAAGCAAAACCTGCCGCCATTATCCAGGTTACGGCGGTGAAAATTTTATCTATCCCTTTTCTGAAATCCTTCTGCGTCAGCTCTGCCAAAATAAAAACAGGCGGAACCCACAAAAGAACCATGGGTTCAAGATTATGGAGAGATAAAAGCCAGACAACAGGAGCTTCTAAAGCAAGATTAAGAAGCATAACAGCAATTAAAAATCTCCCCCCAGGGTTACCCTTGTATCTCCTTATATGGGAAGCAATAAACAGTAATTGAGCAAAAATGGTTATTCCGACAAAAGCCCATATTACCTGCTCACTGAAAAACACTCGGTTAAACTTAAATATCGGCTCCGGAGGTGTACCATAACAAATCCAAGCATAAATAATCAGGGTTGGCACAAACATTATAACCACGGCACACGTTACAACTGTAAAGATTTTATCTGAAATTTTGTAAAATTTACTTTCTTTCATAAAATCACCTTGTTTCTTATAAATCTATGATAATTCTCGATTGCATTATCAGCAGTTATATAAAATCATATCATTTTAGCCGCCTCCTTTAAAAAACAGATACTGATATATAAATAATCTCTTTTATCACCATTCATCAATACCAGTGTATCATTTTAAATAAAAAAATCAACATTAATAATTTAAAATTATTTATTATTTACCCAATGCTACATTTTGTATCACCGTTTTATACACCTTAAAAGCAAAAAGCCCGCAGAATAACTTCCGCAGGTTAGAATGATATTTTTAAATTTGAGCAAATTTTATACAAGTGACCCTTTCATCTGATTCTGCATAAACTGATTAAGACAGATGCTATAAGGGGGAACAGACATGAATAATCAAAAAGAATCCTTTGAGGAAATGGTGGAGAGATATAAAAAAGACATAATGAAATATAAACCTAAGCCCATGCAGGAAGAAAATAGTATACCAACAGTGTCTTTGCAGGCTTCATCTGATCAGCTGAAGCTGGGCAGTGACAACGGTGAGGATCAGTCTTCTCCTTCGGCAAACACACAGACAGGATACCTTAAAGTCATGGTGAACGTGGGAAATAAAGCCATGCCTATAGAGGGTGCCTCGGTTCTCGTTACGGAAAACGATAACGGAAAACAGATTCTGAGGTATTTCGGATTCACTGACAAGAGCGGCGAAACTCCGGTAATTTCTCTTCCTGCTCCGCCTGTGGAAAACTCAGAAGCTCCCAAAGGGAAAAATGTATATGCGGTTTATGACATCAGAACTGATGCTCCCGGTTACCGCACCGTCATAAACCGTGGTGTACCAATTTTTGAGGGCATAACCTCCGTACAAAATGTACAGCTTAATCCTCTCCCCGGAGACCCCATAGAATACATGGAAAACGAACCTGACCTTTAAAGGAGGCTTTATTATGCTTGAAGGCGCACCTTATATTCCCGAATATATAACAGTCCACTTAGGGCCGCCGGACTCTGACGCACGAAACGTTACAGTTCCCTTTCCCGACTACATAAAGAATGTAGCTTCCAGTGAAATATATCCCACATGGCCTGAAAACGCCATAAGAGCCAATGTTTACGCTCAGGTAAGCTTTGCCCTTAACAGAATTTACAATGAATGGTACAGGAGCAAAGGCTATAATTTTGACATAACCTCTTCCACTGCCTTTGACCAGAAATATATCTACGGAAGAGATACATTCCAGAACGTTGACGATATAGTCGATGAACTTTTCAACGACTATATAAAGCGTCGTGGCGATATTTCTCCCCTTGCGGCAAAATTCTGTAACGGAACTACCGTCACCTGCGACGGACTTTCCCAGTGGGGCACTGTGGATCTTGCCGAGCAGGGATACACCCCTTATGAAATATTGCAGTTTTACTACGGCGATGATATAGATATAGTCGCAGATGCTCCTGTAAGAAACTTTCAGACCTCTTATCCCGGTACACCCTTAAAAGAGGGCGACAGAAGCAGCGCAGTGAGAGCCATACAGGTAAAGCTGAACCGTATAGGCAGAAATTATCCCATGATACCTTACGTTAACCCCGACGGATATTTCGACCCCGAAACACGAAAAGCAGTTCTGGCATTTCAAAGCATTTTCAATATGCCGCAGACCGGAATTGTTAACAGCTCTGTCTGGTACAAAATAAGCTATATTTACGCTGCGGTAAAACAGCTTTCGGAACTCTCCTCCGAGGGAATAACCTTCGAAGAGCTTGCAGGACGTTATCCCGACACTGTAAAACCCGGTGAAAAGGGCAACAACGTAAGACTTCTTCAGTATATAATTAATCTTCTCTCCGATTACTATTCCTATATTCCACGAATTAAAATAGACGGAGTTTACGGACCGACAACCCAGGAGATTGTAAAGGAATTTCAGCGACGTCAGGCACTTACTCCCGACGGTGTAGTAGGCCCTAAAACATGGCAGAAACTTTTAGTTGCCTATCTAGGCATTGAAAAGTTTTTATCTCCCGATAAAAAGCTTCCTGAAAGTCCACTTGTGCCACAGATAGTTCTTAAACCAGGCGATGAGGGTGACGATGTCAAAAAGCTTCAGGAGCTTATAAACAATCTGAGCAAAGTTTATGAGAATATACCTTCAGTTACGGCAGACGGCATATACGGTGCGAAAACTCAGGCAGCAGTAAAAAAGATACAGGAACTTTTCGGACTTACCGCCGACGGAATTGCCGGGCCTAAAACCTTCGCTTTGTTGGGACTGCTCTGCTATTCAGCAGGATGCCTTTAATATGCCCTCAAGCTCCAACAGATACCTTTTTCTTTCTAAGCCTCCCCTGTATCCCGTAAGGGATGAATCAGCGCCTATTACCCTGTGGCAGGGCACAATTATATTGACTGGATTTTTATTGACTGCTCCGCCCACAGCACGTGAGCCTTTGGGGTTTCCCACAGCAGCCGCTATTTCTCCGTAAGTGCGTGTTTCTCCGAAAGGAATTTTTGCGGTTTCCTGCCATACTTTCTTTTGAAACTCAGTTCCATGTGTATTGAGCGGGACATCAAAAATTTTTCTCCTGCCGTCAAAATATTCTTTAAGCTGCTTTACTGCTTCTTTGACAATTATATTTTCGGCTTCTCTTTCTTCTTCCTCAGTCCACAATATACTTTTTATCCCCCTGTTGTCGCCTTTTATTTCGAGGCTGCCGACAGGGGTTTTTATTACTGCAAAATCCTCTTTGTTTAAATCAATGCTTTCCCTTGCCGCTTCCCAAAGATAAAATGAAGCAATTGTACCATAAGGAGAAAATCTTTCCCTGAACTGTTCAAAAAGCTTTTTATCTATTTTTTCATATCCATAAAGGACACAAAGCCCTTTTCTTATTCCGAAATCACCGAAGCTTAAAACGTTTTTTCTCTGTAATGCAAATATAAGCGTCATTTCCGCTGTCCAGCGTCCGATTCCACGAAATGCTGTCAGCTCTTCTATTATTTCTTCGTCCTCTTTATTTTTAAAAGATTCCAGATCTGTTTTTCCGCTGCAAACACTTTCAGCAAAAGCTTTTATGTTTTCAGCTTTTTTAAGAGAAATACCGCACTGCTTTATTTCCTCAGCAGTAAGTGCATTTATCTTTTCAGGGGTAACCCCTCCGGTTATTTCTGAAAGCTTTTTCCGCACAGTCTCGAGGGCCAATGAAGAAATCTGCTGTCCGGCGATACTGTCTATGACATTATAAAATATATCGCCGTCTACGCTTCTCTCGATTCTGCCCTTTTTTCTTATGTATTCTCCGAGTACCTTGTCACGTTCTGAAAGGAATTGCAGTTCTTTATCGGAATAGGAAAAATTCATGATATACCTCCGGAAATATTTATGCATGGAACAGCAAAATTCTTTATGATATAATCACTCCAAAAGACGATGATTTGACGATTTTGATGTCTTTTTGAAAAAATTTTCACTTTTGGAGGAATTTACATGAAAATATTATTTCACTGTGATGAGTTTATGCCCTCAAACGCACCATGCGCCAAAAGAATGGGTGTAATCGCCTCCCATTTGGCGAAAGAGGGACACAAAATCACTGTTCTTACAAGCAGCTTAAATAAAAAATACGGCGAATACAATCCACCTGAGGGGGTAAGGGTTAAATATGCGCCGTCAATCCCCATGGTTAAAAAGAATACCGTTTTCAGACTTCTTAATAACCTCAGCTTTGCTGCCACAAGCTTTTTCGCTTCCCTTACAGCAGGAAAGGCAGATGTTATTGTGACAACATCTCCTCCTCTGCTTCTGAGCATTTCAGGCTATCTGATTTCAAAGGTAAAAAAATGCAAACTGATTTTTGACATAAGGGATATATGGCCCGATGTCGCCTGCGAAATAGGAGAGCTTTCTGAAAAAAGCTTTATCTATCGTGCATTTAAAAAAATTGCAGACTTTATGTATAGAAAATCAGATGCCATTACAACTGTCAGCCCCGGAAAAGTTGAAAAGCTGAAAGAAAAACTGGGTGAAAAATATGCTGATAAAATAAAGTATGTGGGCAACGGTCTTGACGGTGAGTTTGTTCTCCATTCAATTGACGAAAATGTAAAGGAAAAATACGGATTCGACCACCGTTTCACCTGTGTGTACGCAGGCAATATCGGAAAAGCATATAACTTTGACCATGTGCTGAATATCGCTCATGAAGTTAGAGATATGCCTGTACGCTTTATGTTCTTCGGAAACGGAGCAGCTAAAAATGAGCTTATAGAAAAGGCAAGAAAAATGGAGCTTTCCAACATCACCTTTCAGGATCCTGTACCACAGCACGAGGTATTCACTCTGCTTTCCAGTGCAGATTTAAGCATAATCCCACTGAGAAGCGGAGAAATGCTTGACACGGTACCCATAAAGCTCTATGAGGTTCTTGCAAGCGGCTGCCCTGTACTTCTCGGAGCCAAAGGAGATGCAAAGAATATACTTGACCACAGCGGTCTTGGAATCTCCGTTGACCCTGAGGACGAGGATGGATTCAAAAAAGCATTTTTTGAAATCTATGAAAAGAATTATACCAAAGCCCACCGTGAGTTTGCAAAAACACTTATGCTTAAAAAATATTCACGTCAGAAATTTGCCGACGTAATGCACAACACAGTTAACGAGCTTGCAGGCTGAAAACCAAAACACCTCTCTAAATTATTATAACTTCTCTTTTTCGTACTGCAAGAAAAAATCCCGCTCTGTTTTAATTTAACAGGGCGGGATTTAAATTTTCACAGTCAAAACAACGTATTTGCGTTATGCTACAAAGAATAGCGTGACATTATATATAAAATATGATTAAATAATAGGGAGGTGATAATATGGCAAAAGTTGCGAAAAACATAAAACGGCTCAGAAACGCAAAAGGTCTTTCTCAGGAGCAGCTTGCCGCTGAACTGCACATTTCAAGACAGGCGGTTTCTCACTGGGAAAATGACAGAACTCAGCCGGACATTGATATGCTCGAAAAACTCTCCGAGGTTTTTGATGCTCCCATAGAAGAGATCATTTACGGCGAAAGAAGACAGACAACTCTTGAACCAGATAAGAAAAAGCCCATAAATACAGCGGCAATAATTCTGGCAGTACTGGGCTCCCTCTTCGTCGCAACGGGTTTGATTTTTGTATTCGTGACAGGATGGAGAAATTTCCCCATACCCGTTAAAACAATTTTTGCCTTCGTCCCCATTCTTGCAGGACAGCTTTGCGCAGCTTTTGTCTACAAAAAGAAGATAAATCTTATTCCCTGGCGTGAAGGAGCATCCGTTCTTTGGTGCGCCGGAATTGTGGCGACTATTGCCATGATAAACAGCATTTATGACATCCACTTCGGCTATGAAAACTGCCTTATGATTGACGGACTGCTTTTCCTGCCCGCCATATTCCTTTTCGGAGCAGCAGTTCCTCTGGCAGCATATTATTATGCAGTAATACACTGGGGCATATACAGACTTTCTATAACAGAAAATGCCTTGTATCTGCTTTTGATCATTGCCCTTTTCTGTGTGGGACTTATTTATCTGTACATCCACAGAAAAGAAAAAGAAGAACCCATGTTCAAATTTTCTCTTTGGGCAAGCGCCGCAGGATCAGTGGTATTGATTTACATATTCAGCGGAATAATTACCGATCTTTTCTCGGTAGCTTCACTCCTTGCATGCACAGCAGCATTTACGGCCCTTGACAAAAATAACAAGGATTATTCCCTCCCCTTTAAATTGGGAAGTTATATTGGAATTATAGGTTCCGGATTTTACTCATCATCACGTCTTTACAGTTCATATTTTGAATCCTACTTCAAAGATTTTTCAGACAATTACCCAATCTGGATAGCTATAATAGCAGCCGCAACAGCTATATGCATATTTGCCGGCAGAAAAAATATAAAGGAAAGTATCAACCGTACAATTTCGGTTTCAGTTCTTTGCGCATGGACTGCAATAGATTTCCTGCTGCCGTATCTTGATTTTGAACACGTACACTGGCTCAGATTTGCTGTTTTGGTAATATATTGGATTTTCACCGTAATACTTACAGTCAACCTGGTTCTGGGCGGAGTTCGTCATGGAGATTTTATAGAGATGAATGCAGGTCTTCTTTTAGTTCTGATTAATATCGGATATTTGATTCTCACTGCAAATTTTGGCATGCTCTTTAACGGACTCGTATTGATTGTTTTAGGAACCATACTCCTTATAGTAAATTTCGCACTGGTTAAAAGTGTAAAAGAACTTGCAAAAATACAGGAAGGAGATGATAAAAATGCGTAAAAAGCTTTTTTATGCACTTATCGGCATTTTTGTAATTCAGCTTCTTGTACCTGCTTACATGATAGCATATTCTGTTTCTTATGAAAGTAAAATAGAGAATAACGGAAAAGAATATTATATTCATATAGAACCTCATGGAGTAAATGATAAAAATGAAGTGACATTTCATACTTATGGGTGCGAATATATTCATGACGAAAAGCCCCTGGAAAACACCCAGTATATCTACGCATTGCTGGATGTAGATTCTGAAGGCATAGCATATGTAGACAAAATAACCTATGAAAAACCTGAAACTCCATACTATATAAGAACAGATGAGCCATATATCAAATGGAATTTCCCAGATATTTCTTACAAAACAGATAGCCAGACCGGTGCCGCTTTATCAAATTATATAAATAATAAATACAATCGAATTTGGATTTCCCAAAATAATGATGAGCCCGTTGTTTATGATACATACTACGCTCGGATATTTGTGTATGAGGGAAAAATTATAGTTAAAGATATCCTTCTCAACGGTACTCCCATTGAGGAATATTTTAAAAACTCGTAATCAATATAAATTGCAGCAAGGACGCAGTAGAGTAGATAACTGCGTCCTTTATTTATTAAGAAATCGTTACTAAAATTTAATTTTTATATTTGCCTAATTTGCCAATACCTGTAAAACCATGCAAATACATCTCTTAAAATGTTAAAGTCTGTATTTTAAGGTAAATACACGCAGTTGACAAATTATACCCCTTGACTTAATATATAAATGCTTTTTAGTCTTTCTATGATTATAACTGCTTACACCTATTTTATATAAAAGTTACGTATTAATACGAAGGGAGTGTAAAAATGGAAAACGGAAAACAGAAAATTTCAATTGTAGTACCATGCTATAATGAGGAAGAGGCACTGGAATTTTTTTATCCCGCAATATGCAAAATTGCAGATAAGATGGATTATCTTGACTGGGAATTAAATTTCATAGACGATGGTTCATCAGATAAAACCTTGGATGTACTCAGACGCTTTTCTTTACAGGATGAAAGAGTGAGATACTCTTCATTTTCAAGGAATTTCGGCAAAGAAGCTGCAATGTATGCAGGTCTTGAAATGGCTACCGGTGATTATGTTGCTGT
This sequence comes from uncultured Oscillospiraceae bacterium, assembly GCA_900540535.1. Lineage (GTDB taxonomy): Bacteria > Bacillota > Clostridia > Oscillospirales > Acutalibacteraceae > UMGS263. Next base: position 19,211 of record UQGM01000039.1, read on the forward strand.
TATGGATGCAGATTTGCAGGATCCCCCTGAGCTTCTTGAAGAAATGTACGGCTACCTTATAAGCGGAGAATATGACTGTGCCGCCACAAGAAGAGTTACAAGAAAAGGCGAACCACCAATCCGTTCTTTCTTTGCGAGAATGTTTTATAAAATAATAAACAAAACCCTTGACTTTGAAATCATGGACGGAGCACGAGATTTCAGACTCATGACGAGAAAAATGGTGGATTCGGTTATTTCTATGAGCGAATACAACCGCTTTTCAAAAGGCATTTTCGGCTGGGTAGGATTCAGAACAAAGTGGATTCCCTACGAAAATGTGGAGCGTGTTGCCGGCGAAACAAAATGGCATTTCTGGAAGCTCCTGCTTTATTCCCTTGAGGGAATTGTGGCTTTTTCCACGGCTCCCTTGATGATATCTTCAATTGCAGGTCTGATATTCTGCCTTTTGGCTTTTGTGATGCTTTTAATAGTATTTTTCAAAACAATCATCTACGGCGATCCCGTTGCCGGCTGGCCATCCCTTGCCTGCCTTATTCTGTTTATAGGCGGAATACAGCTTTTCTGTATGGGCATTTTAGGACAGTATCTTTCAAAGATGTATCTCGAAGTAAAGGGAAGACCTATTTACATAGTAAAAGAAAATAATGAGGACTATGCTAAAAATCAAAACAGAGAAACTGTTATAATAAAATAAAAACAATATTTGCAACAACTAAGCGGACTGAATAAATCAGTCCGCTTTTATTGATTTCATATTCATTTTATACCCTTTGCAGCGCCGGAGGCTCTGTTTCAATAAGGGATGCACTTTCACGTTTCTTTAAAATTCTTTTCATGAATATAAGATAAATTATCACCGAAACGGCAGGTCCTATTATGTCGGAAAGAGGCTCCGCATAAAATACCGCTTTTGCTCCGAAAAACATGGGAAGCAGAAAGATTGCTGCAAAATATATTCCCTTTCTCCAGAAGGAAAGGGGCAGAGAAAACTTAACCTGTCCCATTGCCGTAAAGCCGTCTACTATCTCGTACTGTATACCGAGAGGTATTATTGCCAGAGTACAGATTCTTACGGCTTTCATGGTTTCTTCCAAAAGCCTTGCATCTGATGTAAAAAGTCTTACAAAATAGATACCGCAAGTCCATGAAAGCACAAACATTATACCGGTAAAGGCAACGCACAGCAGAAAAATATATCTCTGCGCTTTCTTTACACGTCCAGTATCCCTTGCACCGTAATTATAACCCAAAATAGTCTGAGTGCCTCCTGTAATACCACCCAGAGGCATTGTTACAACCAGCATCAAGCTTTGCACTATTGTGGCGCAGGTAACAAGCATATCCCCCTGCTCAGGTCCTCCGTAGTGCTGCAAAACACTGTTCATCGCAATAATCATTACATTATCGAGAGCTATTATGGCAAAAGGAGAAAAGCCTAAAACAAGTATTTTTCTTATTATTTTAAAGCTGTATCCCGAAAAGGTTATTTTTACGGGAACCTTTTTGCCAAAGAGAAAACTGAGTACATAAATACAGCTTGCAATCTGTGAAATAACAGTGGCAATTGCCGCACCTTTTACTCCCATATCAAAAAGGAAAATAAAAATGGGATCCAGTATAATATTTGAAACAGCGCCGAGCATTACGGACTTCATACCTTTTTTGGCGTATCCCTGACATATTACGAACTGATTCATTCCCACTGACAAAAGGGCAAAAGGCGTTCCCATCATATATGTAAGAAAGTATTCAGTGGAGTATGGAAGGGTCACTGAACTTGCACCGAACACACGAAGCATAGGCGTTGCCAAAGGCATGACAACCGCCATTAAAATAACGGAAATAACACACAGAGATAAAAAGCTGTTGGCGAGAATCTTTTCCGCCGCTTTAACATTCTTTTCGCCAAGACGTATGCTCATAAGGGGCGAGCCGCCTATTCCGATGAGGAAAGCCGCAGAACCTACCATCGTCACAACGGGACCGCACACACCGACTCCCGCTAAAGCTATATCGCCTGTTCCGGGAATATTTCCGATATATATTCTGTCAACTATACTGTAAAGAACACTGACAAACTGTGCAAGCATACTGGGCAGCGCTATGCGGAAAACAAGGCTGCTGATTTTATCACGTCCGAGATCGTTCTCCTTTTTCATTCTTACCCCTCTTTAACGTAAGCTTCTCAATAATTTTCTCAAACAAACAGCCCGCTTTGAGCAGGCCGAAAATATTCTAATAAACCCATCCTGTTTTGTCAAGAGGTACGCATTTTTGCTAAGTTTTATGCTTTAATCTGCAAAGATTAAGTTTTTACAAAAGCAAAGGACAGCTTTTTTAAAGCTGTCCTTTTCATTATCTTTTTGCTTTTAATCCAGTTCAAACTGACCTGTATAAAGCTGATAATATTTACCCTTCTGCTGGAGAAGCTCATCGTGGCTTCCCCTTTCGATTATCTCACCGTGTTCCAAAACCATAATGGCGTCGGAATTGCGGACTGTTGAAAGTCTGTGGGCAATTACAAATACTGTTCTGCCGTGCATAAGCTTATCCATACCCTTTTCGATAAGCTCCTCAGTACGTGTATCAATGGAGCTGGTAGCTTCATCGAGGATAAGTACCGGCGGATCTGCAACGGCGGCTCGTGCAATAGCAAGGAGCTGACGCTGTCCCTGACTAAGGTTTGCACCGTCAGAGGTAAGCATCGTATCATATCCGTGAGGCAGACGCTTAATAAAGGAATCTGCATTGGCAAGTTTTGCTGCATTTTCGATTTCTTCTTCGCTTGCATCAAAGTTGCCGTAAGCGATATTTTCACGGACTGTTCCTGTAAACAGGTGGGTATCCTGAAGAACCATTGCAAGGCTTCTTCTCAAATCACTCTTTTTAATCTTCTTGACATTTATTCCGTCATAGGTTATTTTACCCTCTTCAACGTCATAAAAACGGTTAATAAGGTTTGTAATTGTAGTTTTACCCGCTCCCGTTGAACCGACAAAGGCAATCTTTTCACCGGGTCTTGCATAAAGAGAAATGTTATTAAGAACCGTCTTTTTGCCGTCATAACTGAAAACAACGTTATGGAAACGCACATCACCTTTAAGAAGAGTGTATGTGAGTGTTCCGTCAGAATGGGGATGCTTCCATGCCCATGTACCTGTACGTTTTTCGCTTTCGGTAATATTTCCGTTTTCGTCAACATTGCAGTTTACAAGAGTTACATATCCGTCATCTACTTCCGGCTTTTCGTCGAGAACCTCAAATATACGCTCGGCACCTGCAATAGCTGAAATAAGAGTATTGAACTGCTGTGAAATCTGAGTTATGGGCTGTGAAAAGCTCCTTGTATACTGAAGGAATGCTGCAACGGAACCAACT
>UQGM01000040.1 GCA_900540535.1 uncultured Oscillospiraceae bacterium
GCGGTTCCTCAGGTACAGCACCTGAACCTTTAAAGCCATATAAAGGTATGGCAGTGAAGCTGAGCGGAACAAAGCTTTATGGCTCAGCTTCTGCAAAAGAACCCGCAAACACCGTAACAGGTACTTATTATCTGTATGACGGTGAAAACATCGATGGAAGATACCGTATCACAACTTCAAAGGACAGATGCGGCAAAACTCCAATAGGCGAAAATGTCACAGGATTTATTGACGCCGACTTTGCAAAGGCTTAGGGGTGAGGATGCATGACCCAATGGGAAGTTGTAGGAGTGATAATAGCGCTTATAGGGCTTATAAGCGCAATAGTAACTCCTGTGTTAAAGCTTAATTCTTCTGTCGTGAAGCTCGACACCACCATGAAACTTTTAACTGAGCAGATGGACAAATTCCGTGAAGATAACCGTGAGGCTCATCATGATATTTATTCCCGACTTGACAGAAAGGGTAAGATATTAGAGCGACATGAGACCATGCTTGTGAGCCACGAAAGAAGAATAAGCGAATTAGAGAAAAAATAAATTTAAGCCGCTGTGAAAAAGCAGCGGCTGAGTTTTTGTCAACTATTTGTCAACAAATTTTGAAAAAGACACAAAAAAACACCCCAAGTTACGAAATGGAAATGCGCAGAAAGCCCAATAATACATAGGTTTTCACTAAACTTTAGAAAGAAATAAAAAGTAAAATTTAAAACTACGAACCAAAAGGTCGGGGGTTCGAATCCCTTACGCCGTACCACGAAAACCTTGAAACATTTGTTGTTTCAAGGTTTTTTGTTTTGCCTTGAAATATTTTTAACGCTTTTTTACATTAAATATAAATTAGCAATATAATTTTCCACACTTTTCGTTTTAACGGTTGAAAATTTATGGTTTCGGATATAATATATAGGTGAAATATTAAACGGACTTTTGTCCGAAAGGAGAGTTAAAATGGAATTTTACATTTGCAGACATTGCGGAAATATTATCGCATATGCGGAAAATAAAGGTGTACCGGTAATTTGCTGCGGCGAAAAAATGGAAAAGCTTGTACCCGGTTCAGTGGACGCTGCTGCCGAAAAGCATGTACCTGTTATTACCGTTAATGGCGCAGAGGTTACTGTGCATGTGGGAAGTGTTGATCATCCCATGACAGAGGAGCATCTCATTGAGTGGATTGCTCTTGAAACACATGAGGGCAACCAGCGCAAGCTTTTAAAAGCAGGTGCAGCACCGGAAGTAAAGTTTATGCTTACAGAGAACGACAAAGCTGTTGCAGCTTATGCTTACTGCAATCTTCACGGACTTTGGAAAGCGGAAGCTTAATTGACAACAATAACTAAATAAAAAAATAAAGGCAGGCTTTACGCCTGCCTTTTAGTTTCCTATTAAGCTAAGTGTCCGACACAGGCACTTATAGTAATTTATTACCGTCAGTTAGTGTGCGACTTGGATGCAGGTTCAACCTGCCCGCAGGCACTAATATTTAATATTCGCTGTCAGCTAGTGTGCGGATTGTGTGCAGGCTCAGCCTGCTGTACGTCACGGGTGCAGCGTTGCGCTGTTGCGGCGTGGGTGCAAACTCAGTTTGCTGCTGTGGCTTCACCGGCTTTGGGCTGTTTCATGGTAAGGGAAATTCTGCCTCTCTTTGTATCTACGTCGAGAACCCAAACAGTGACTATATCGCCTACTGTGAGCACCTCTGAAGGATGCTTTATAAATCTGTCAGTGATTCTTGAAATGTGTACGAGTCCATCCTGGTGAACTCCGATGTCAATAAACGCACCGAAATCTATAACGTTTCTGACTGTTCCTTTAAGCTCCATGCCGGGCTTTAAGTCTTTCATGTCCATAATATCGCTTCTGAGAAGAGGCTTTGGAAGCTCGTCACGGGGATCACGGCCGGGACGCAGAAGCTCTTTTATAATATCCTCCAAAGTTGGCACGCCGATTTCCAGACGTTTTGCAGCTTCTTCAATACCTATTGAGTCAACTCTCTCTCTAAGCTGACCGATATTTCCTGCTGCAACATCCTTTAATGTATATCCGCAAAGAGTGAGAAGCAGCTCTGCAGCTTTGTATGATTCTGGATGCACTGCTGTTGCATCAAGGGGATTTTTGCTTTCGGGTATGCGCAGGAATCCTGCACACTGCTCAAATGCCTTTGCTCCGAGCTTCGGTACCTTTTTAATCTGAGCTCTTGATGTAAATGCTCCGTTTTCCTCTCTGTATGCCACAATGTTCTTTGAAACACCTGCGTTTATTCCCGCAACCTTTGAAAGGAGTGAGGGGGAAGCTGTATTGAGGTCAACGCCTACGCTGTTAACGCAGTCTTCTACAACGCCGTCAAGGGAAGCTGCAAGTTGTTTTTGAGGCATATCGTGCTGATACTGTCCTACACCGATTGCCTTGGGATCAATTTTAACAAGCTCAGCCAAGGGATCCTGAAGTCTTCTTGCAATTGAAACTGCACTTCTGAGTGAAACGTCGTATTCCGGGAATTCTTCAGCTGCAAGCTTTGAAGCTGAGTAAACGGAAGCTCCTGCCTCGCTGACAACCATATAGGAAACTTTATGAGATGCCTGCTTTATAAGGTCGGCTGTGAATATCTCAGTTTCCTTTGAAGCGGTTCCGTTGCCGATTGCTATTATTTCAACATTGTATTTTTCTATAAATGAAAGTATGAGCTTTTTAGCCTTTTCTTTTTCTCCGGCGGAATGGGTGATGTATGCAACGCCTGTATCGAGAACCTTTCCTGTTGCGTCAACAACTGCTACCTTACAGCCTGTTCTGTATCCTGGGTCAAGACCTATGGCATTCTTTCCCTTTACAGGAGGCTGCATAAGCAGGGGACGGAGGTTTGCGGCGAAAACATGAATTGCATCCGTTGCAGCCTGTTCAGTGAGCATAGCTCTTATTTCACGTTCAACGGAGGGTGAAATAAGTCTGTCGTAGGAGTCATTTGCAACATCGGTCATAATGTCAACGCAGGTTGAATTTGGGTCAACGGCAGTGACGGATTCTATTACTCTCATTGCCTTCTGTCTGTCTATTGAAACACTTACCTTCAAAAAGCCCTCACGTTCTCCACGGTCAATGGCAAGAACCTGATGACCGTGCATTTTGTTTACAGGCTGAGTAAAATCGTAGTAAGCGGTGTAAACGCTTTCCTTTTCAGGGTCGGCGGCTTTTACTGTAACGGTACCTACAACAGTAAAGAGATTTCTAAGACGCTTTCTTATTTCAGCGTTGTCGGAGATGTTTTCAGCTATGATGTCCATAGCTCCCTGTAAAGCGTCTGCAGGGGTTTCCACTCCTTTTTCAGGGTCAACAAAATTTTCTGCAAGATCAATGGGGAATTTGCCGTCAGTTTCCCCTGAGGAAATGGCATCTGCAAGGGGTTCGAGTCCCTTTTCTCTTGCAACTGATGCTCTTGTTTTTCTCTTGGGCTTATAAGGACGGTAGATGTCCTCAATTTCCGCAAGAGTAGCGGCTTTTTTAAGAGCCTCTTCTATTTCGGGGGTCATGGCTTCAAGAGCCTCAATTGCTGTGAAAACATCTTCTCTTCTCTTTTCGAGATTGCGAAGATATTCGAGCCTTTCTGAAATCTCTCTCAAAACCTGATCGTCAAGAGTGCCGTGCTGTTCCTTTCTGTAACGGGCTATAAAAGGAATGGTGTTGCCTTCATCTATAAGCTTTACTGTGTTTTCAACCTGCCAGCGCTGGAGTGAAAACTCGCTTGTAATCTGATTTATTATATCCATAAAATTTTCCTCACTTTTCTTACTTTATTTTAAGCTGCCTTATGTCACGTCCGCAGAAGTAGACCGGAGTAAAGGAGCCTAAAATACGGGAGGCTATACGCTGGTCATACTTTTTATCCAGTTCGCCCGGTTCAAGATTTGTGCTGATTATTGTGGGCAAAGAGGCAAGCATACGGGAGTTTATTATATTGTAAATAGCCGAAAGGGTAAAGGCAGTGGAAAATTCAGCTCCCAAATCGTCGAGAATGAGTAAATCACATTCGAGGAGCAGGGAAAGAGTATCTCCGTCCTGACCGCTTCTGCCGAATTTTTCGTTTTCAAGGCGGTTTAAAAGATTCTGAGCGGAACCGTAAATCACTCCGAAGCCTTTTCCTATGACTTCTCCCGCAATGGCAAGGGACAGATGGGTTTTACCCAGACCCGTTGCGCCGTATAAAATAAGACTTGGAGATTTAAGTGAAAAATTATCGGCATAATTTTTACAGTATCGATAATTTCCCGCCATAAGTCTGCGGGGAACTACTCCGTTTTCAAGGGGAATTTCAGGATAATAATCAAGGCTGAAATCCTCAAAGGTGGATACTGTAAGGGGAGAAATGCGGCTGAGTTTATCATAAGCAATTGTTCTTATGAGATTTTTATAACAGGGACACATTCTGCCGTTAATATAGCCTTTATCATCACATACGGGGCAGGAATACTTGACTTCAAGATAATCGTCGGGATATCCGGCTTCTTTGAGTATCTGAGCTCTGCGCCTTTGTGCAGCAAGATTATGATTTTTAAGCGTTTCGATAAATTCAGCGCTTTTATCCTTGTTCATGCCTATGGCTTTTGCAGCTTCAAGTCCGCACACTGCCATCTGACGCTCAAGCTCAGCTATTTCCGGATACTTTTCCACTACTTCGCTGTGGTGAATTTCACGTTCTTTTTCCGCTCTGCTGCGTCTTAAAGCCAGTTCCTTTTCAGCTCTTTCATAAACTGAGCCGTCATATTTCATTAGTTTTCGCCTCCCTGTCCGTCTGCGCCCTGCATGGCACGTTTTATAAAGTCATCCACATTATAGGACGGTGTATTGCTCTGCTGTACGTTCTTTGACTGATTATTGGTGATTTTGCTTTGCTCACGTTCCTGCCTGTTTTTCATCAGGAGCTGAGGAGTTGTTATGCCGTTGCTTCTCCAGTTTTCCAAAATTTTATCCATGTACGGAAAACTGATTTTATCTGTGTGATCAAGCATTTCTTCATATGCAAGATATATCATGTCGCAGGAAAATCCCCATCCTTCGCTCCATTTATATAAATATTCGCTTTGCTTTGAAGAGGGGCGAGGTGTTGTAATTCCCGTAAGGGATTTAAATTTTGCCCAGAGAGTTTTCTGGGATGTAAGTTTTTCGATTTCACTTTCTGCTCTCTCAAGGGTATCTATATCCTTTTCCGCCCAGCTTTTTCCCACTTTAAGTATGTAATTCATGTTCCTTTTGTCAATGGAAACACAGTATCCTATAAGCATCAGGATTACTTCTACAGGAAGCCCATAATGGTCGTGAAGCATTAAAAGTGAAGCCTGTCCGTCATAGCCGATGGTGCGTCCCAGCTTTGACTGAGCCTCCGTGTAAAGATAGCAAAGTTCAGGACATTCCTCACAGCGGCTTGCAATCTGTTCAAGGTCAGGTTTTATTTCCGGAAGAGGGGAAACGACTGCTGCAGTGGCCGGTGAAGCTTTTATTTGCTGTGGTTCTGCCTTCTGCTGCACAGCAGGCTTTGGTGTTTCGCTTTTTTTAGGCGCAGAAGCAGGCTTTACTTCCGGCACAGCGCCGTCTTCAAGAAGTATACCGTTTTCCGCCCAATAGTTCATTGCGTCCCTGACATCAGCAGGATCGGTTTTGAGTATCTGAGCAATTTTTTCCTCGTCTGCTCCTTCTGCGCTGTAACGGAAAAGTATCAGCAGTACTTTGAGCTGTAAAGTGCCTGCAAGGCGTATATGATTGTCAACAATATCCGCAGGAATTGGGAACATTTGCTTCCAAGCCTCGGGACTGATGTGGTAAGCCATAAACTCATTCCTAACTAAAATAATAAATACAAAAAGGGGACAAAACCCTGTCTATATATTTTAACTTCCAAAGTCAATTATTGCAAATAAAATTGAGATGTTTTTATTAAATATATTTTAAAAGCTAAAAAGGATGGGATACATCCACTGACAGCAAGCAGTTTATACATGTTTAGCTTACTTTGGCGGATAAAATACCTCTTTGATAAGCTAAGGCGCAGAGTATAAGCTCTGCGCCTGCTTTTTATAATTTGAAATTTTAATTGTGATTAAAGCTCTGCAATGTTTGTAAGTGTAACGGTATCGTTTTCAACCATTGTAGCGCTTTCCATAAGTGAGCGTGCAGCATCAAGAGATGTAATGCAGGTTACGCCTGCCTCAACTGCGATTCTGCGAAGCTTGAAGCCGTCACGGCTTTTGACACGTCCATGTGTGGGAGTGTTGATGATAAGGGAAACCTCGCCGTTATGAAGCATATCGAGGATGTTAGGTGATTCCTCAGAAATCTTGTTTACAGCTGTAACCTTTATGCCCTCATCTTCAAGAAGTTTCTTTGTTCCCTCTGTTGCATAGAACTGGAACTCAGAATCCTTGAATCTCTTAAGCAGCTGGCAGATTTCAGGCTTATCCTTATCGCAGACAGTTACGATAATCTTTCCGTCCTTGGGAAGATTTACGCCTGCGCCCTCAAATGCCTTGAGAAGAGCCTCGTTGTAGTTTCTGGAAATACCGAGAACTTCACCGGTTGACTTCATTTCCGGGCCAAGGCTTGTGTCAGCACCTCTGATTTTCTCAAAGGAGAATACAGGCATCTTAATAGCGTAATATCCGCTGTTTCTGTAAAGACCTGTGCCGTAGGGGAGATCCTTAAGCTTTGCGCCAAGCATAATCTCAGTTGCAAGGGCGATTGCGGGAATACCTGTAACCTTGCTGATATAGGGAACGGTTCTGGAAGAACGGGGGTTTACTTCGATAATGTAAACCTTGTTATCCATTACGATGAACTGAATGTTCATCATACCTATAACATTAAGGGCTTTTGCAAGGCGGTTTGTATAGTCAACAATTGTATCCTGAACAGACTTTGAAATTCTGTTTGCGGGATAAACTGAAATTGAGTCACCGGAGTGGATACCTGCACGGTCGATGTGCTCCATGATACCGGGGATGAGTACTTCCTCGCCGTCGCAGATAGCGTCAACTTCGACTTCCTGACCCATGAGATATTTATCTACAAGTACGGGGTGCTCATCGAGCTCCTTAACTGTCTTTGTGATGATTCCCATGAACTCACGGATATCCTCATCGCATACTGCAATCTGCATACCCTGACCGCCGAGAACGTAACTGGGACGGACAAGTACGGGATAACCGAGCTGGTTTGCAGCTTCGATAGCCTCTTCGCAGGTGAAAACAGTTTTTCCCTTGGGACGTGGAATAGCACATTTTTCAAGAGTTTCGTCGAAACGCTCTCTGTCCTCTGCGGCGTCAACGTCATCAGCGTCTGTACCGTAGATTTTTACGCCCATTTCCGTAAGAGCTTTTGTCAGCTTGATAGCGGTCTGTCCGCCGAACTGAACAATAGCGCCATCGGGCTTTTCAAGCTCAACAACATTGCGTACAAATTCGGGGGTAAGGGGCTCGAAGTAGAGCTTGTCCGCAACGTCGAAGTCAGTTGAAACTGTTTCGGGGTTGTTGTTTATGATGATTGTCTCACAGCCAAGCTGTTTGAGAGCCCATACACAGTGTACGGAGCAGTAGTCGAACTCAATACCCTGACCGATTCTGATAGGACCTGAACCGAGAACAAGAACCTTTTTGCGGTTTGTTGCGGGATTGGATTCGTTTTTGATTCCGAAATCTGAGTAATAGTATGGAGTCTGTGCGGCAAACTCTGCGGCGCATGTGTCAACCAGTGAGAAAGCAGGAGTAATTCCCCACATTTCACGCATATTCTTAACAGCGTCAGCAGTAATGCCAAGGTTCTTTGCTATAACTGTGTCTGTAAGACCAAGCTTTTTAGCTTTGAGCATTGTCTCACGGTCGCATTTACCTTCCATGAGGTGCTTTTCCATATCAACGATATTTTTAATACCGTTGAGGAACCACTTATCTATTTTTGTGATGTCATAGATTGTATCAATTGAAATTCCGCAGTAAATTGAAGCAGCTACAACATAGAAACGCTCATTGTCAGCGTTGTGAAGACGCTTCTGAAGCTCTTCCTTGCCGAGAGAAATAAACTCGTCTTCAAGTATGCTCTGTCTGTTTTCCTCAAGGGAGTTGACAGCCTTGTGCATTGCAGCTTCAAAAGAGCGGGCAATAGCCATAACTTCGCCTGTTGCCTTCATCTGAGTGCCAAGCTCACGTTTAGCTGTTACGAACTTGTCGAAAGGCCATTTGGGGAACTTAACAACACAGTAGTCGATTGCCGGCTCAAAGCTTGCGAAAGTCTTGCCTGTAACGGCGTTGGGAATTTCGTCAAGACCGAGACCGAGAGCGATTTTAGCGGCAACTCTCGCAATTGGGAATCCTGTTGCCTTTGAAGCAAGTGCCGATGAACGGGAAACACGGGGGTTAACCTCGATGACAGCGTATTTGAATGAGTGAGGCTCGAGAGCAAACTGAACGTTGCATCCGCCCTGAATGCCGAGAGCTGAGATGATGTTGAGAGCGGAAGCTCTGAGCATCTGGCACTCTTTATCGGAAAGAGTCTGAGTGGGAGCAACAACTATGGAGTCACCTGTGTGGATACCAACAGGGTCAACGTTTTCCATGCTGCATATTGTTATGCAGTTGCCCTTTGAGTCACGCATAACTTCGTACTCAATTTCTTTCCAGCCGGAAATACATTTTTCAATAAGAACCTGATTTACACGTGAAAGACGGATACCGTTTGATGCGATTTCACGAAGCTCTTCTTCGCTGTATGCGATTCCGCCGCCTGTACCACCGAGAGTGTATGCAGGACGTACAATTACGGGATAACCTATCTTTGCGCTGAAATCAACGGCATCTTCAACTGTCTCAACAACAAGGGATTCGATGCAGGGCTCGTCAATGCTTTCCATTGTGTCCTTGAATTCCTGTCTGTCCTCAGCCATTTTAATGGCTCTTGCAGAAATACCTATAAGACGTGTGCCGAGCTTTTCGAGTATGCCCTTTTCCTCAAGCTCCATGGCAAGGTTAAGACCTGTCTGTCCGCCGAGGGTGGGGAGAATTGAATCGGGTCTTTCAACCTCGATAATTTTTTCAAGAGTGCGTACTGTAAGAGGCTCAATGTAAACCTTGTCCGCAATGTCCTTATCGGTCATGATTGTAGCGGGGTTTGAGTTTACGAGAACAACTTCAATGCCCTCTTCTTTAAGTGAACGGCAGGCCTGAGTGCCGGCATAGTCAAATTCGGCGGCCTGACCTATAACGATGGGGCCGGAGCCGATAACGAGAACTTTCTTAATGGTCTTATCAATCATTTTTCGTACCCTCCGCCTCTTCTATGAATTTGTTGTAGATAAATACCGTTGCGCTTGCGCCCTTGTTTGAATCGGGTGTGAACTGAACGGCTGTAACGGGTTTTCCTGCAAAGGAAAGTCCCTCAACGCTGGAATCGTTTACGTTTTCGCAGGTTACCTCTGCGTTTTCGGGGAGAGACTCGCCGTCAACAGCGTATCCGTGATTCTGAGCGGTGATAAATGTTCTGCCGTTTTCCGCAAAACGTACAGGGTGGTTTGTTCCTCTGTGACCCTGTTTCATCTTATAGACCTTTGCACCCTGAGAAAGTGCAAGAATCTGATAGCCGAGTCCGATTGCAAGCATCGGGATTCCGCTTTCAAGAAGCTTTGCAGCTTCCTTTATCTCGCTTTCATACTCAGCGGGATTGCCGGGACCGTCAGAGAGGAAAATTCCTCCGAATCCGCCTTCGAGAACAGTTCCTGCCTTAGTGTCAGCAGGGAAAACAGTTACACGGCAGTTTCTGTCGGTAAGTATTTTAACGATGCTCTTTTTTGTGCCGTAGTCGATAAATGCAATTTTTGCACCGGTGTTATTGTCGCCGGCAGTATAAACTTCCTTTGTACCTGCTTTGCAGTCACAGCTAAAAGCGGACATAGCTTTCATAAGGCGGCTCATATCTGAAATATCGTCTGTGACAATGCCTTTCATTGAACCTTTTTCGCAAAGCTTCTGAACAACGCTTCTTGTGTCAACATCGGCAAGGCAGGGGATGTTGTATTCTTTGAGAATTTCTTCGAGAGTAGCCTCGCTTCTGAAATTTGACGGAATATCGCAGAGCTCATGTACAATAAGAGCCTGGAGATGAAGTCTGTCAGATTCAAAATCCTCACGGCATACACCGTAATTTCCGATTAAGGGGTATGTCATTACTACACCTTTTCCGATATTAGCGGGGTCGCTTAAAATCTCAATGTAGCCGGACATGGAGGTGTTAAAAACAATTTCGCAGGCGGCCTCACGGAACGCACCTCTCGGTGTACCCGGATAAACAGAGCCGTCTTCAAGAACCAAATAAGCTTCCACAGTCTTCACCTTTCCTTTCAGAACATAAATAATTGTTACAACTTAAAAATGCATAAAAAAATTTTGCGCTCAGCTAAATACATGGGTGCAAAATTTCTCGTATGCGAAAAACGGTACAAAACGGAGCTTGTCCGTATTTTCTAAACAAATATTTTATCACACAATCTATATGGTTTCAATCATTTTTCTACAAAAAATTCACTGATAACATATACAAATATTGATATGGTTTTTTAGAATTTTTTATATATCGACTTTTTTAGACGTATATCTTTTCATTTTATATGTATAATAAGTAATAAGGCAAAGGAGTTTTCTGCTTTTATGTTTTGTTTTGTAAAGGAGAAATTTAACAGGAAAAAGTTTTTAAAAGGTGTTGACAACACTGTTGTTACTGTATATACTGTATATTAACAGTTGAACAGCGAACCGGTAGCTGTCAGCTGCATGTACATGGAAATTAAAAGCGCAAATAATAAACTTTGTCAGCAAAGTTTATATTAAATCATGCTTGGTTGCGGGCGCAAAAGAATGATTTACATAAAACTAAAGTGCGCAGATTACGTGCAGGCTTAGCCTGCCGAGGGAGTGATAGCTATTAACATAATTATAAGCAATTCCGGAGGAAAACCTATTTATGACCAGATATATACTCAGATAAAAGGACTTATCGTTTCAGGTGAACTTAAGGCGGGGGAGCCTCTTCCGTCCATAAGAGCTCTTGCAAAGGATTTGCGTATAAGCGTTATAACCACCAAAAGGGCTTACGATGAGCTTGAAAGAGAGGGCTTTATTTATACGGTAGCGGCCAAGGGCTGCTTTGTAGCTGAGCGCAATAATGAACTTATACGAGAAGAGTATTTGAGAAAAATAGAAACTCTTATGCAGGAGATATGCGAAACGGCGGCTTTGGCAGGAATACAAAGAGAAGAACTTTTAGAAATGCTGAGTATTATTTCAAAGGAGGAATAATATTTTGAACGCACTTGAGATTAAAAATGTAACAAAGAAATATAAAGGCTTTACTCTTGATAATATAAATTTTACTCTTCCCAGCGGATGCATTATGGGACTTATAGGCGAAAACGGAGCAGGAAAAAGTACCCTTATAAAAGCAATTCTGGGAATGATAAAATACGACGGTACAATTTCTGTTTTGGGAGCAGAGGGAAATGCCGAGCTCTTAAAGGCAAAGCAGGATATAGGAGTTGTACTTGATCAGTCCTATTTCCCCGACGGCATCAATGTAAAGCAGGTAAACTCCATAATGAAGAACACCTATGAAAACTGGGACGAAAACGAGTTCTTTGGTTATATAGATAAATTTTCACTTCCTTTGGACAGAGCCTTTAAGGACTACTCAAGGGGAATGAGAATGAAGCTCTCCATGGCAGTTGCCCTTTCCCATAAGGCAAAGCTTCTTATTCTTGACGAGCCCACAGGAGGACTTGACCCAATAGTACGTGATGAGATTGTGGATATTCTCTATGATTACACAAGAGCGGAAGATCATTCAGTGCTTATGTCCTCACATATTTTAAGCGACCTGGAAAAGCTCTGCGACTATATAGCCTTTATCCATGAGGGAAAGCTTGTGTTTGTGGACGAAAAGGATGCTCTTACAGAGCGATACGGTCTTGTCAACTGTTCTGAAGCTGAGTTTGAATTTATAAAGGATGCAGCCGTGGGAGTGCGTAAAAACGGATATTCGGTTCAGGCGCTTGTTGACAGAGAAAAGGCTTCGGGAATTAAGACAGAAAGCGCAACTCTTGAAGAGATAATAGTATTTATGGTAAAAGGAGCGGGTGAAAGATGAAAGGCATACTTATAAAAGACTTATATGTAGCAGCTAAGCAGTGCAGATATCTTCTTATTTCTCCCATTGTGTTTATAGCAATATCGGTTTTCGGTCAAAATACAGGAACACTTTTCTTTGCTTTCTTTGCGTCGCTTCTTATGTCCATGTTCCCCATGACAATTATGTCCTTTGACGAAAGAAGCCGCTGGGATGTATTCAGTATAGCTCTGCCTTATAAGAGGAGTGATATGGTTCTCAGCAAATATGTGCTGTCAATGGCGGGAAATATTGTCGCTGCCGCTTTATATTTTGTTATAAGCTTAATTGTCAATGCAGGTAACTGGGATCTGGAGTTTTACTTTTCAATTGCCGTTATAGCTGCATCCTTTGGATTTATTTATACAGCCATAGCATTTCCGCCCATATTTAAATTGGGTGTTGAAAAAGGAAGAATCTGGTACCTTGTTTCCATTGTCGCCATTTCGTCAATCGGCGGCGGTCTTGCCGAAAATGCATCAGGATTTTTTACCCCCACAACAGAGCCAATTCCTATGGAAAATTTAAGCGCAGGGCTCATTGCCTTCCCGATTTCCGTTATTCTCGTGGCAATATCGGCTCTGATATCCATTAAGTTTTATGAAAAACGTGAGTTTTAAATAAGCTTAAAATTACATTTAATGTTGACAGCAAAACAGCCTGTAACGGTATTAACGCTCCGTTACAGGCTGCATTTTATTTTGTGTTTTTAAAATTCTTTACATATTCATAAGGATTTTCACATTCCATAAGTCCTGACATTATGCACACACCCTTAGCTCCCTTTTCGGCAGCAAGGGGCGCATTTTCACTGTTTATTCCGCCTATTGCATAAACGGGTACAGGGGAAAGGTCACAGATTTCTTTTAAGAAATCAAGACCTCTCGGCGGCACTCCCTTTTTGCAGTCAGTTGCAAAAATATGTCCTGCCGTAAGGTAATCAGCTCCTAAAGCCAGCGCCTTTTCAGCCTGCTCTTTAGAGTGAATCGAAACTCCTAAAAGCTGTGCCTTTTGTCTGATTTGCGGGTTCTCTTCCAAAAGGGGGAGAGGCATATGGATTTTGTCAAAGCCTGCCTCAAAAAGCTCATGGAAGAAAGTGTGCACTATAAGTTCGGCAGAGGTGTTTTCACAGATTCTGCGGCATTCCTTAGCAAGTTTCAGATATTCATTGGGGGATAAATCCTTTTCCCTGAGTATTATTTTAGATACTCCGGAACTTGCTAATTTCTCAATTCGCAGTAAAAAATCCTCTTTGCAAAGCTTTCTGTTTGTGACCGATATTATATCAAACATAGATGTAGTCGCTCATAACAGGCTGGAGACCTGCATCTTTAATAGCCTGATAAATCTCGCTTACTGTACGTCCGTCATCGATCTCAAACTGCTCGTCACCTTTGGCTTCGCCTGAATGTCCGCCGATGCCAACGTCAACGCCTGCGGAAATCTTTGTTGCGGCAATTTTGATTATGTTGTTGCGGAAATTTGCATTTTCACGGCTTGAAATAGTGATTGAAGCAAAGGGCATAAAAATTCTGTAAGCGCAGATAATCTGAAGAAGCTGAGGCTCGTGTACGTCCTTGGGATTTATCTTGTCGTTATTGATAATGGGACGAAGACGGGGGCAGGAGAAAGCAATTTCAGCATGAGGATATTTTCTCTGTAAAAGATATGCGTGCATACCTGTTGCAAAGGCATCCTTTCTGAAATCATCGAGTCCTAAGAGAGCCGCAAATCCGACGCCTCTGATGCCGCCTTTAATGGCTCTTTCCTGAGCGAAGAAACGATAGGGGAAAATTCTTTTGTTTCCGCCAAGGTGAAGAGTTGCATATTTGTCGGAGTTATATGTCTCCTGGAAAACCGTTACAAAGTCTGCGCCGCATGAGTGAAGATAAGCGTACTGGTCAGAGTTCATGGGATAGACTTCAAGACCTACAACTTTAAAATACTTTCTTGCAATTTTGCAGGCTTCACCTATGTACTGAACGTCTGACATTTTGGGGCTTTCACCGGTGAGAATAAGGATTTCCTGAAGACCTGTATCGGCAATCGTCTTCATCTCTTTTTCAATCTCTTCTGCATTGAGCTTTGCACGGTGGATTTTATTGTGGCAGTTAAAGCCGCAGTATATGCAGTAGTTTTCACAGTAGTTTGCAATGTAGAGGGGAGTGAACATATAAATTGTGTTGCCGAAGTGCTTTCTTGTCTCCTGCTGTGCACGCTGTGCCATTTCTTCAAGGAAAGGCGCTGCGGCAGGTGAAAGAAGCGCTGCAAAGTCCTCAGGTGAGCACTGGTCATTTCTGAGGGCACGCTTTACATCTTCAGCGGTATATTTATTGTAGTCGTAGCTGTTCATTGCTGAAATAACTCTGTCGAGAATGTCGGAGTCAAGCTGTTCCATTCCCTCCAGATATTTCATATGGTCAATAAGTTCTCTCATAATATAAAATTCGCTGCCTTTCTGTTTTTCTTTGCCTTTAGAGAATTAGTCCTGCAAGAATCCTGTAAGGGGAGAGGAAGCACTGCCGCCTTTGTCAAGAACTCTTCCGAGACCTGAAAGATATGCGCTGCGTCCTGCTTCAATAGCCTGCTTAAATGCCTTTGCCATTGCGGGAATGTCGCCCGCTGTTGCGATTGCGGTGTTTGCCATAACTGCGGCAGCACCCATTTCCATTGCCTCGCATGCCTGTGAGGGACGGCCGATGCCTGCGTCAACAATAACGGGAAGGTCGATTTCGTCAATAAGTATCTGGATGAAATCCTTTGTGCAAAGACCCTTGTTTGAGCCGATAGGTGAACCAAGGGGCATAATGCAGGCTGCACCGGCATTTGCAAGATCTCTTGCAGCGTTAAGGTCGGGATACATATATGGCATAACTACAAATCCCTCTTTTGCAAGGATTTCAGTTGCCTTAATTGTCTCATAGTTATCGGGAAGAAGATATTTTGAATCGTGGATAACTTCGATTTTTACAAAATCGCCGCATCCGATTTCTCTTGCAAGGCGTGCAATTCTTACAGCCTCATCAGCGTTTCTTGCACCTGATGTGTTGGGGAGAAGTGTAACTCCCTCAGGGATGTAGTCGAGAATGTTTTCTGCTCCACCGAGGTTTGCTCTTCTCAGAGCCAGTGTGATAATCTGAGCTCCTGCCTCTTCAACGGCAGCTTTAATAAGGTTAAGAGAATATTTTCCCGAGCCTAAAATAAATCTTGATGTAAATTCATGTGATCCGAGTTTGAAAGTGTCCATTTTCTTTTACTCCTTATATTTGGATTAAGGTTCTTCGCAGCCTGTAATAAGCCGCAGAACCATATTTGCCTGATGTCCGGCGCAGATATCTACTCTCGGCGCCATAAGACCTCGTCCCTCTTCAGCAGCAGAAACTCCGTCGCCGCAAAGGTAAAAGTTTTTCATAATGCGTTTTGTAACTATTGTGTTTGAGCTTTCAAGTCCCGCCATGCCAGATGCTGCCACTATTTTTTTACGAGGGCATTTTTCGAGAATGGTGTTTATCATTTCCGCCTTTGCTTCCGGTGAGTCAAAGGCTTCACAGATGATGTCATCTTCTGCGAAAATCTCCGCTGCATTTTCGGCGGTAATGCGTACTTGTTCAGCCTTTACTTTAATAAAAGGATTATATTCCTTTATCTGCAAAGCGGTTGCTTCCGATTTAGCCATTCCCAGATGACAAATCCTGTACCGCTGACGGTTGAGGTTGCTCGGTTCTACTGTGTCAAAATCAATAAGATGAAGATGTCCGACTCCTGTGCGTGCCAAAGCTTCTGCTATGGAGGAACCGAGACCGCCAAGACCCGCAACAGCAACTTTTGCATTCTTTATTTTTTCGTACACTCCCGGAGTAAGCCTTGCTTTCATCATAACGTCAAGGGAATCACGGTCGGGGAGTACATCCTTTTCGATAAAGAATACATTGTCACCGTTTTTGATAGGGGAATCTTCACTTAAAGCAAATCCGTTTTTTATTGTAACGGTTTTATTTTCAGTAAACCCCAGAGATTTTCGAAGTTTAAATACACTGTTCTCCTGAGTTTCAAATGGTTTGCCATTTAAGGTGATTTTCATTTAATAAATCAGCCTCCGCCCACAAAGTTTACTATTTCGAGACTGTCTCCGTCAGAGAGAATTGTGCTCTCATAGCTTGCCTTGGGTATAATTTCTCCGTTAAGTTCCGCCGCTATACGCTCTTTTTTTAGACCGAGAGTTTCGGTAAGCGCAAGTATGGAAGTACCTGACGGTATATCTTTTTCCTCTCCGCTGAGAGTTATTTTAATCATCTCCACTTTGTAACACCTCCGATAAAAGCATTAAAAAAGCAGAAAAGCCCCACGAAGAATTACACCCGCGGTGGTGTACCCCTTCGTGAGACTTTTCTGCTCACTCTGCTAAGAATAATAGCACATCACTGCAAATTAGTCAATAAAAACAGTTTATATAAATTTTGAAAGTGCTTGAAAAAATAGTAATCTTTTGATGTTTTGATGCTCAAATTTTTGCTGACTATACAAAACTTTACTGGTAGATTATAAGAAAATATGATAATTAATAAAGAGTAGAATTATCGTAGTAAATATTTTATAATGTATATATGTTGAAAAATTAATAAATGGTATAAATAAAACTAAAACTAATAAATCACAGTTTCTGAAAGAGGGGTCAATATGGATTTCATTGAAAATAAGGAGATTATTACTTCTACAAGTGATGTTTTAGTAATGCTTGACGAGTTACTTGAAAGAAGAGACGGGGAATGGTGGGATAACTTTTATGCTAAAAGGACACGTCCTGTTCCGTTTTTTAAGAATATTCCCGATGAAGATCTTATCTTATATTGTAATGAGGGTATATTTCGCAAAGGAAAATCATTGGATATCGGGTGTGGAAATGGCAGAAATACATTTTATTTAGCTGAACAGGGATTCGATTCTTTTGGAATCGATATTTCAAAAGAATCCATAGCATGGGCAAAGGAAATGTCACAAAACATATTAAATAAACCTTATTTTGAAAAGAAATCCCTGTTTGATTTTGAAGCTAAATCAAACAGCTTTGATCTGATTCTTGACAGTGGATGTTTTCATCATATCAAACCACATAGAAGAGAAGAATATCTTACTAAGGTTAAAACTTTGTTAAAAAATGATGGATATTTTCTGATGACCTGCTTTAATCTGGAGGGCGGTGCAGATGTAACTGATTATGATGTATATCGAGACCGTTCCATGCACGGCGGCTTGGGTTTCTCAGAAAATAAATTAAAAGCTATATTAAACACTTATTTTGATATTCAAGAATTCAGAGAAATGAAAGAATCAGATAATCCAGATGTATTTGGCAAAAGTTTTATGTGGGTTGTTTTGATGAAGAAAAAAACACAGCTTTAAGTTTGTACGATTGATAATGAAATGATAGATTTTATGTTGCGTAAGAGCATAGAAGATTTTATGGCGAAAACTTTCATTTTGAGCTGTTTTTAAAGATTTTTTATAAACACTTATGGGAAGCTATAATGTAGTTTTCGCCTATAAAATCAATAAAAATCAGAGAATGTACATATGGTTAAGAGGTCCACTACCCTTTCCTAAATCAAGGCCTGCTTTTAATGCGCCTGTTATATAACTTTTAGCACAACTTACGCTTTCCTCAACGGAAAAACCTCTTGCAAGTCCACAGGCTATGGCAGAAGAGAGAGTGCATCCTGTTCCGTGGGTGTTGGGGTTGTCCACTCTTTCTGCTTTAAACCATGTCGCCCAGTTGTTTTCATAAAGGAGATCATCTGCGGTGTCTTCAAGATGACCGCCTTTAATGAGCACTGCACCGCTGATGTTTTCGGAAATATCCTTTGCGGCTTTGAGCATATCTTCGCTGTTTTTAATTTCATATCCGCAAAGAGCTACTGCTTCATGAAGATTGGGAGTTATAACCGTACCTAAGGGGAGAAGCTCGTTTTTAAGGGCATCCATAGCGTTTTCATTTAAAAGCACACTCCCGCTTGTGGAGACCATAACGGGGTCAACTACAATGTTCTCCGCTTTATATTCTTTGAGCTTTGCGGCAATTATCTTAATGATTTCAGCATTTGACACCATACCGATTTTAACAGCGTCGGGACGTATGTCATTGAATACACAGTCAATCTGCTGAGCCACAAATTCCGGAGTTGCTTCCTGTACGCCGTAAACGCCTGTGGTGTTCTGAGCTGTCATAGCTGTTATAACACTCATAGCATAAAGTTTGTGTGCGGTAATGGTTTTAATATCTGCCTGAATACCGGCGCCGCCGCTGCAATCAGAGCCTGCAATTGAAAGTACGGTTTTCATAGATTGTTTTTCCTCCATTCGTCATAAGAAGTTATGTAATATTTTGAAATTGCCTTTATTTCATCTTTGTGTTTCATTGCCCATTTATCTTCTACGGCGGCAATCATGAAGCCGTCGTTATAAGCGGTTTTTGTGGCAAAATAAGAATCCTCAAAAATAAGGGTGTTTTCTCTTTCTGTTCCCAAGAAAGCCAAAGCTGTACGGTAGATGTGGGGCGTATCCTTGCCTACACCTAAATCTGGACAGGTGAATATTTCTCCGAAGTATTTCAGTATTCCGCAGTTGTCGAGAGCTTTTTCGACTAAATATTTATCCGTCGCCGTAGCTATACACATTGAAACACCTGCATCGCTGAGCGCCTTTAAAAGCTCAGGTACACCGGGCTTGGTTTCATGTAAATTAAAATAGAAATCCTCAATTAAATCATTTATTCCCTGTGCTATCTGTTCCCATGTAAGGTGGGGCATAAATTCATTTTTTATAAGCTTTGACCCTTCAGCAAGACTCAGTGTAATAAATTTGCTGTCAATGCCCTCCGGAGGAGTAATGCCCTGAGATTTTAAATATCTGCTTGCGGCAGTTGCCCACATTCCCATGGAGTCAAAAAGAGTTCCGTCAACGTCAAAAATTGCGCCTTTAAGCTTCATTTCCAGTCACTCCCAAGGCAATTTTTTTAAGTTCATTGGCCGCTTTTTCAGGCTCGTCGGAAGAATATATTGCAGAGACAACTGCAAGTCCTGCTATTCCTGTACCTTTAAGCTGAGGGGCATTTGTTTCGTTTATGCCTCCTATGGCAACAACGGGAATTTTTACAGTTTCACAGATTTTTTTAAGAGTTTCCTTTGACATGGGCTTTGCATCCGCTTTTGTGGAGGTGCCGAAAACAGCGCCTGAGCCGAGATAATCAGCTCCGTTTTTCTCTGCTTCGGCAGCCTGTTCGGGGGTTCTTGCGGTGATGCCGATAATCATATTATCTCCAAGCATTTTTTTAGCCTCGGCAATGTTCATGTCTCCCTGACCGAGATGTACTCCGTCGGCTCCGGCTTTTAATGCAATTTTCGGATTGTCATTTATAATGAGGGGCGCAGAATATCTGTGGCAAATTTCTTTGATTCTTATTGCATCCTGCAAAAAAGTTTCAGGATCTGCGTTTTTTTCACGAAGCTGAATCATTGTCGCTCCGCCCTTTAATGCAAGTTCTGTTTTTTCTTCAAGGGTAAATGCTCCTAAAGCAGATGAATCAGTAATTGCATAGAGCAAAAGGTTTTCTTTTTTTAACATAATGACCTCCAAAATACAAAAGGGGAAACATCTGCGGCAGATGCTTCCCCCGAAAATCAAGAAAAGAAACCTTCCCTGCGTTGGCATTATCCAAATCAGGTCAAAGGGTCGAAGCGCCGCTTCCTCTCAGCCTGCCTGCGCAAGCTCCCCATGTATTATTTAAATTTTAGCACAATAATATAAAAATATCAATAACCGCCCATTACGACTTCTGCGAAAAGAACAAGAATTATAAGAAAAACTACATTTACTGCGGTGAAGAAAAGCAGATATTTTTTTGAATCTGCATTTTCAGATTTCATGTAGAGCTTAAGAGAGATAAGACTTGCAAGGGAGGCGACAGGTGTTCCGAGACCGCCGATGTTGGTGCCTGCAAGAAGAGCGGCAGAGTTATCAGTAAACGGTGCAAGGAGCACAGCGGCAGGAACATTGCTTATGACCTGACTTGCGGCAATAGGTGTAATAAGAGGATATTTTACCATAAGCTCTTCGCAGAATGAGCGTACAATTTCAATGTGTCCCATATTCTTTGCAAATATGAAAAAGCAAACGAAAGTAAGAAGCAGACAGTAATCAATTTTTTTGAAAATATCCCTTGCGAAAATAAGGAGGAGTACAACTGTAATTCCAAGAAGAACAAAATAGTTTATCACTCTGAAAACAGAGAGGAGTGATAAAATCAGAAGTCCGAAAAACAGATACTGACGTTTTTTATCAGTAGCGGGAGCTCCTGTGGGAAGTTCGATTTGAGTGGTTCGGTTTCCTATAAGCAGTACCGAAAGACAAATTAAAATAAGGCTTATGAAAGCTATTGGAAGTACCACCTTAAAAAAGTCAAGGGGAGAAAGGGAATAGTTAGTATAAAGGAAAAGATTCTGGGGATTTCCCAAGGGCATTGCCATGCTGCCGAGGTTTGCGGCGGCAGTTTGGAGAACGACTAATTTTATGGTATTGGCGGGAGTTGTGACGTTTCCTGCTATCATGATTGCAAGGGGAACAAAAATAATAAGAGCTACGTCGTTTGTTACAATCATGGATGAGAAAAACGGAAGCAGCACAAGGAACAGAGAGAGGACTCTCAGATTCGGAGCTTTTTTAACAAGGAGACAAGCTGTCCTTGAGAAAAATCCGCAGCTTTCAAGTCCTGATGTAACTGCCATAAGGCAGAATAAGAGACAGAGTACACGCCAGTCTATGTAGCTGAAATATTCCGCTGATGGCGGCACAAAGAAGGCGGAAATTATTGTAAGAACCGCCGAAATGCAAAGTACAGCTTCCTTTGAGATAAAAGCTTTAATTTTTGTAAGCAATTAAAATCACCTTCCAGTGACGTATTATCTGAAAATAATTATAGACTCATAATTATTAATGTCAATGTTTTGTATGATGACAAAGGTCAAAATAAAAAGCGGCAAAAGCCGCTTTTTGATATAGTTTAATTTTCCCACTTTTTGGCGTGTTCTTTGTTCCAGACTTCCGGATCTCCGACATTTGTGTTTTCTGCAATGAAAACCGGTTCTTTTCCGTCTTTGCGCTGCTTCTGATAATCTTTGAGAGCTGCAATGGCTTTGCGACCCAGCAGAACAATGGCGATGAGATTCACTATTGCCATAAGTCCCATGAGAATATCTGCAACGGTCCAGACTGTTGTGAAATCGAGAAGAGCTCCTGCAAAGATTGCGATGATGCAGGTGCATCTGAAAACAAAGAGACCTTTTTTGGATTCTTTTATAAATTTAAAGTTTGATTCAGTATAATAATAGTTTCCTACAAGAGAGCTGAACGCAAAGAGGAAAATGGATATTGTTATAAACAGGGGACCGAATGAGCCTACCTGATTGTAAACGGCGGCCTGAACGAAATCCATGCCTTTTAAGTTTTCGTCAATGGGAACTCCTGAGAGAAGAAGCATAAATGCTGTTGTAGAGCAGATGAGGATTGTATCAATGAATACTGAAAGCATCTGTACAAGACCCTGTTTTACGGGATGTGAAACTTCCGCAGCAGCAGCGGCGTTGGGGGCGGAACCCATGCCGGCTTCGTTTGAATAAAGACCACGTTTTATTCCCTGCATTACACAGGAACCGGCAAATCCTCCGAAAACAGCTTTGTAGTCAAAAGCCTGCTTGAAGATTTTAGCGAACATATCGGGAACTGCATCAAGGTTTGTAAAGGTGATATAAAGACCAAGACCAATATAGATGAAAGCCATAATCGGAACTACCGCCGAAACAAGACCGCTGATGCGATGAACGCCGCCGAAAATTGTAAGAGCTGTAAGCAGGGCGAGGATTGCACCTACAACAAAAGGCCAGATTGAACTTTCATAGTTGGGAATATAATATTTCAGCGCTGAGCCTGCATTAAATGACTGAAGAGCGTTGAATCCGTATGCAAAACAGGCTATTAATAGGACTGAAAAAACGATTCCAAGTTTGCGGCTTTTAAGTCCTTTCTGAATATAGTATGCAGGACCGCCTACAAATTCATCGCCGTTTTTATGCTTGTAAAGCTGAGCAAGTGTGCTTTCTATGAAAGCAGAAGCGGCACCGATAAGTGCCAGAAGCCACATCCAGAAAATTGCTCCGTAGCCGCCGATTGCCGTTGATGCAGCCACAGCTGTTGCAACGCCTGCAATGTTGCCAGTACCTACACGGCTTGCAGTTGAAATCATCAGAGCCTGAAAGGAGGAAATATCCTTTC
>UQGM01000041.1 GCA_900540535.1 uncultured Oscillospiraceae bacterium
TACGTCGTACTATTGGAGCTACTTGCTCATCAATGACGATCTTGTTTTTCTCCGTGGGGTGCATCTTGTACCCATACATAGGCTTACCGCCGATAAACTGACCCTTCCGCTGTTTATCACGCTTGACGCTCTTAATCTTTTTGGAGATGTCTTTGGCATATATGTCGTTCATGATTGCACGGAATGGAGTGATATCATTAGCAGTGGAGTCCACGCCGGTGTCTATACCGTCCAATAAAGATATGTATCGCACACGGTGTTCCGGGAAGTATCTCTCCATATAGTGCCCGGTCATAATATAGTCACGACCCAAACGTGAAAGGTCTTTTGTTATAACCATATTGACCTTTTTTGTTTCAATGTCTCCAATCATTCTCTGGAAACTGGGACGGTCAAAGTTTGTACCACTCCATCCGTCATCCACATATGTGTCAAATACTGACAGACGGTGCTGCTGCACAAACTCCCGAAGAAGAGATTCCTGATTCTGAACACTCTGGGACGGTCCTTCACTTTCATCTTCTTTTGACAGTCTGATGTATAAAGCCACATGGTAATCCATGGGGTTGCTTATCTCTAAGTACATACTATATACCTCCTGAGATAAGCGGCCATTCATCGCTTACATTGTACAATGGGTTGCTCCATTGACACAAGGATGCGGCCAAGGTAAATCCGAAAAGATTTTTCCAAAATCTCGGATACACTCTTTTCAGTATTGCAATAAGTACAATGCACAGCAGGCAAATCTTTCTTTTTCATAAATAGCACCTCTCTTGTTAATGCTTATGCTCATGAAGCCTATTTTTGCCTGTCCGGCTGCAAAAAGTGACCTGTCATTTTGACAGATCACAATAAGAATATCCTTAAATCACTTTTTCTCTGGAACAATTTCGAGCCAGTATCCGTCAGGATCCGCTATGAAATAAATTCCCATTTCTTTGTTCTCAAAGCAGATACAGCCCATTTCTTCATGCTTTTTATGTGCCGCCTCATAATCATCTGTTACAAAAGCCAGATGAAATTCACATTCACCTAAATCGTACTTCTGTGGATGATCTTTTAACCAAGTGAGCTCAAGCTCAAAATTGCTGCTATCATTTTTAACGTACACAATTGTGAAATTTTCGTTTTCAATTCTTCTTGACTCGTGAAGTCCTAAAGCTTCCTCATAGAATTTCAAAGATTTTTCAAGATCGCTTACATTGTAGTTTTCATGTACCATTTTAAAGTTCATAGCATTTATACCTCCTTGTATTAATAACATTGCTGTTATCGGACATTGCAGTTATCCGTTTTTCCATTAAATTTTCATCATGGCTGTAATGCATGGGAAAAATAGCTTTTGTATTTGTTAGCTTATTAAAAATGTTTAAACCAAACATTGCATAATCATCGCTCTGACGGCTGTCAAGCACTACAAAGGCAGCATCTATATTTCGTCCCTCAAGCTTTTTCATCTCTGCCATATATCTGTCATACATATTCTGACGCTCTTCCGCTGTATCATCATCCCAATACCACAAATGGAGATCTCCGGCATGATATATGGTTTTTTCTTCGGTCTCAACTAAAAACGCTACTCCCTCATCGGTAGATTCAAGAGTCGTTATTTTCACGTCATCAACCAAAATCTCTTCATTTGCGTCAGCATAAATATATTTGCTGTCATGTACACCGTTTACTATAAATTTTCGGTTTTTGTAGTACTGTGTTACACTTTCAATTTGAGGGTTATAGTGATCATAGTGATTGTGGGAAACAAATACATAGAGCGGTTTTTCACTATCCAGAAGCGGAATTTGACCCTTATAATAATCAAACAGCAGATAGTGTTTTTCTAATTCCACAAAAAATCCACTGTGAAAAATCGGATACACTTTCATAACTTCAAGTCCTTTCAAGAATAATATATCCAATACAGTAAATTTGTCAACAAAATAATTGTGAATCTTCCAGCGGATTCACTTTTTAATTTTTCTCAAAATAAGCTCAACATAAAATATTCACCACAAAATTCATCTTTTGTGGTGAATATAAGCTGCCTTTCAAAGGCAAGTGTTTCAGATTATAATTTCAAGGTCACTTATGGGATAAGCTTTGCAGGAGTGAATATATCCGTATTTCTCATCTGCGTATCTTTGCAGTACTCCTTTGGAAAGAAATACTTTGCCGTTAACTAATTTCACCCTGCAAAGACTGCATTCTCCACTGCGGCAGCAAACGTTCATGCGAATTCCCGAACGTTCCAGAGCTGTTAAAAGTGATTCTCCGGATTTAGCAGGTATTATCCTCTCGCCTATCTTTACATTAAATACTTCGTCACCTGTGAGATTTTCTGGCCAACCCGGCTCATTTTGAATATCACGTCTTGTTCCGAACATTTCCCTTCTTATCTGTTTTTCGGGAAGTCCCAGTTCTTCAAGTTCCTTTTTACAGAAATCATTCATAACCTGAGGACCGCATATATAACAGGTACGCTCAGCATAATCAGGCACGAGATGCATTATAAGATTTCGGTCAATAAAGCCTGTTTCCCCGTTCCAGGAATCATCTTCATCTGAAACTATAAGGTGATATTCGAAATTAGGATATTTTTCGCTGTATGCTCTGAGCTCTTCGTCATAAAGTGCTGCTTTACTGCTGCGGCATCCGTAAAGCATCACCACATCTCTATCGAGAGCGGCATCCACAATTTCTCTTGTCATTGAAAGGAACGGTGTTATACCGCTTCCTCCTGCAAGGAAAAGTGACTTTCTGCTATGAAATACAGGCTGAAAACGAAATACTCCCGCAGGACCGTTTGCCTCAAATCTGTCTCCGACCTTGACATCATCCAAAAAGAAATCAGAGACAAAGCCGTCTTTTATTCTTGCAACTGTTATTTCGTAATATGCACGCTGCTTCGGAGATGAAGAAATGCTGTAAGGTCTGCTTGTGCGTACACCGTCAATCTCAGTAAAAATATTTATATATTGTCCCGCTTCAAATGGAGGCAAATATCCGTTTTCAGATACAAAACGGATTACTTTCGCATTCTTTCCGGTATCAGAAATTGAACTTACCAATAAAGAAAGACTTTTTGAATGAAGCCTCTCAGAAGCAGCGGCGACATTTTCGCAGGAAATCTTATCGGCTGAGACAGAGCGCATAACTCTAATGTTTTCTAAAATTTCCTCACCGTGAACAAGTGTTCCGAGGAGGGTTTCTTTTATATTTTTAGCCATCTTTACACCTCCTGCGCAATCTTTGAAGCGACCGTATCGGCATATGTATAATTGGGTCCGAATCCGCAGGCATTTACCCAGCCGCTGGCAAACTCAAGATTTTCTATTTTGCTTTCGATGGGGAAGAAAAATACAGACTGCATCAAATCCTGCTCATATCCGTAAATTGCTCCACCGGGATGTCCCAGATAACGCATATGGGTAAGAGGCGTTGCAATTTCCATTTCTTCAATATGCTCCGTAAAGCCCGGATACATTTTCTCAAGTCTTGCAACGATTCGTCTGCCTGCCTCATATTTCATCTCATAATACTGCTCAGGAGGCAGCTTTTCCCAAGGCTCTCCATATTTTAGAGTACCCGCTGTGATAACGCTTGTACCTTTGGGAGAAACACTTGGATCATCCACTGTGTAACAGGTTGCAACAAGAGGATCATTTCCCGGTAAAAGCTTATATGCATCTTTGAAATCCTCATTAGCATCGAGGCTTTCATAGTTTAAGGTAAAGGAAGTTGTAAAGCCTATCTCCTCAGGAGTACAGTCAAGACCGATAAAACAGGTAATTGCAGAAATACCAACCGTATAGGGCTTAAGGTACTCTCTTGCCGCATCGGGAATTTCTTCAGGCAGCAAAAGATTGCCGTATGTAGCCAATGGAGAAATATTTGAAATGATTTTCTTGGCACGGTATTCTTCACCAAATTCATCTATAACTCCTACTGCTTTACCGTTTTCGAGAATAATTCTCTTAACACCGCAGTTGAGGCGCACAGTACCGCCCATTTTCTGAACAGCTTCCATTATAGCCTGATTCATCATCATGGAAGTTCCTGTCAGATAGTAGGGCTTTGTTTCAAGATAGAAATTGGTGCACTTAGCCAAAATGGCAAAGGGAAATCTTGCAGGCGGCACTCCCATAAAGCACCAGTAAGCGCTCAGGGCAAGCTGAAGCTTGCTGTCAGTAAAGAATTCGTCAAGAACTTCCTGAGTACTTTTAAGTCCATAGTTTGCCAGAGTCGGATAAAGCTTCGGGAAGCCTGCCTTCATAATCGCCTTCTTAAGTGCTCCGGGTTCTCCGGTGCTTTTAGCACTCTTAGCTGCAAACTCAGCAGCTTCTGCACAGAACTTATATACTGTTTCAAAATACTTTCTTATACCGTCAGCCTGTGACGGAAACTCTTTACAGAGAAAATCCTCACACTGCTTTCTTTCGGCTGGGAGACTTACTCCTGTTCCATCAGGAAAATTCACACGGAAAAGTTCTTTTATCTGTATCCAGTTGATTTCATCCAAGATGCCATAACGCTTAAAAAGCTCACGCAGTGGACCGGGATTCTCCTCAGTTCCCATATGTGAAAGCTGATGAAGGGCAACCTCAAATTCAAATCTGCCTCTTCTGAAACTTGTTCCGCATCCTCCGGGGATATTGTGTTTTTCAAACAGAATTACACTTTTTCCCTTTTCCGCTAAAGTGGCGGCGGAGGCCAAACCACCGTTGCCTCCGCCTATTACAATCACATCATACTGCTTCATTTAAATCTCCTTTAAAATACGTCAGTCAGATTCTAAAGGGTGCAAACTCATATCTGATGCCGCCGTTCTGAATCATAAGAATGATACATGCGGCAATGAGCGCAAGGTTAATCAGCATACATACAACCTGAACAGGCGTTGATTTTGTCCATTTGACGAATTTATCAAACTTCTCGTTATAGAATTCTCTCTCAAACCAGTCCTTGGCTCCAATCTGCATCCATCCGCCGATTGAAAGGGAGTTTGCTCTGAGAAGAAGCCACATTCCGATACCGCCGAACTCTCCGAGTCCCAAGGTGCATACAGAACCGATAAGGGGTGCTGCAAGGAAACCGACGTGCATAAGGGAAACAGATGATGAAAATTCATTGGTAACAAAAATCCAGTTCCAAAGTGTGTAAGCGAGAGCGTACATAATTGTGATTGCGGGAAGAGCACCCTCTGCAAGGTAATAATCTCCAAATGGAGCATCGAACTGCCAAAGTCCTCTGAGAGTAATAACGCCTATTGCAACTGCAAAACCGGAAACAGCATTGAAATACTTTTTGTGACGAAGTAAATCTGTAAATGTCGCTTCGAGGATATTGACAATAAGCATGAGCATTATGACATCAACATATACCTGTGGATTGAAAAGACGGTAAGCCGCTGCAACAATTATGATTCTCATAGAAAGAAGAGTTGTAAGCTTAAGTCTTTCAAAGAATACAGGTTTTGAGAATATCAGAACCAATATTGAAGGTATTACAATAAGCGGTACGTTACCGTAAACAGGATAAAATCCTGCCATAAGCGCCATACCTGTAATGGAAGCTGTAAACATAACCCATTTGACTATCATATCAGCTTTTCTTTTTTCTGCTGTTTGCATCTTTCTTCCTCCTTTTAATAACCCGCTATCTCTTTAATTAGCAGATCTCTTCCGCTTAAAGCCGTAAGATTTTGTGAACCGCATTTCGGACATTTCAAATCACATTCCACCGCATTGAACTCTTCCTGACATTCGTTGCAGCGTGCGATACCCGGAACAATCTGAAGCTCGAGCTTCGTATTTTCCATAAAGGTTTTATAAACTGCCGCCGGATAACATGATTCAAGATAAGACGGTACTACTCCGGAAAGTTCTCCCACTTCAAGTACAATCTTTTCTATCTTCTCAAGTTTTTCCTTTTCGGCTATCTGCTCAATGGTTTTGACCATTGCACTTAAAATACCAAGTTCATGCATTTTAACTTTCCTTCTTTGTAATAGCGTGAGCTGCAATTTTACCTGTACGTTTTACAGCGTATTTTGCAACAGCTATGGGCAATTTTTCAAATACAGGTGCAAATTCATTATGAGTTCTTACAAGAGAAATAGCGTCAAATTTACACTTTGTAGTGCACTGTCCGCAGCCGACACACATGTATTCATCCACAACAACAGCTCCGCATCCGAGGCAGCGCTGAGTTTCCTTTTTGACCTGTTCCTCTGTAAATGTAACTCTGGAATCTGTGAATCCACGTTTCTTTGTATCGGTATGACCGACTCTCTGACGAGGTGTTGTATCAAAGCCCTCAACCACAATGTTTGCTTTATCAAAGCTGTGGTACTCTCGGCGGTCACGTCCGTATGTAAGGCTCTGTCCGGGCTGTACAAAACGGTGAAGAGAAATAGCCGCCTGCTTACCTGCTGCGATGGCATTTATTGCAAACTTAGGTCCTGTGAATACATCGCCGCCAACGAAAATATCAGGTTCACCTGTCTGATAAGTAAGGTCATCAGCAATAACTGTACCGTTGGGATTAAGCTCAACTTTTGTTCCTTTAAGGAGATCTCCCCAAAGGATGCTCTGTCCGACTGAAAGAAGAACATAATCCGCTTCAACAGTAATTGTATCATTCTCATCGAAGACAGGAGAGAATCTGTCGTTTTCATCAAAGACCCTTAAACACTTCTTAAATACAACACCTGAAACACGTCCGTTCTCGGTAAGGATTTCTTTTGGTCCGTAGCCGTTAAAGATATTGATATCCTCTTCAAGAGCTTCTTCAATCTCTTCTGGAAGCGCAGGCATTTCCTCACGCTGCTCAAGGCAGTACATTGAAACTTCTGAAGCATCCGTTCTGACAGCAGATCTTGCAACGTCAATAGCAACGTTTCCGCCGCCTATAACTACGACCTTGCCTTTCATTTCAGGCATATTGCCGAGATTTATATCTCTGAGGAAATCAACTCCTGCAATTACGCCTTCTGCATCTTCGCCGGAGATGTTGAGCTTTCTTCCGGCCTGTGCTCCTATTGCGAGATAGAATCCCTTGAAGCCCTCTTCTCGAAGCTGCTGGATTGTAACATCCTTGCCTACTTCAACGCCTGTTTTAAATTCAACACCCATCTGGCGGAGAATATCAATTTCAGCATTAACTACATCCTTCTCAAGTCTGAAACCGGGGATTCCAAGTGTAAGCATTCCGCCGACTTTCGGCTGCTTTTCGAATACTGTTACCTTATATCCGTCAATGGCAAGATAATATGCGCAGGACAATCCAGCCGGGCCTGAACCGATAACAGCGATTTTCTTTCCATAATCATTGCGCTTTTTAGGCATGAATCTTGTTTTTTCGTTCAAATCCTGATCGGCAATGAACTTTTTGATTTCATCAATAGCGATTGGCTCATCAATGTCTCCTCTTGTGCAAGCCGATTCACAGCCATGGGGACAAATACGTCCGCATACAGCCGGAAACGGATTTTCCTTTTTGATAAGCTCAAGGGCTTCTGTGTATTTACCAAGTGCTGCAAGTCTTATGTATCCCTGAACTGCGATATGTGCCGGACAAGCTGTTTTACAGGGAGATGTTCCGCTTTCTGCTACGTCCTTACGGTTGTCACGATAATCGACGTTCCAGTTCTTTTCTCCCCAAACATGATCTCTGACCTTGTCGTACTTCTTTTCCTCAACGGGAGTTTTTGCGCAAAGCTTCTGACCGAGGCGAAGAGCATTTGTGGGACAGTTCTCCACACACTGACCGCAGGCAACGCAGTTTTCTTTGTTTACCTGAGCTGTATAGTTTGAGCGGATTGCATCTGGTGCATTGAACATTGTTGCCACACGCATTGCAAAGCATGAGCATGAGCAGCAGTTACATATAGCGGCAGACTCACCAGCTCCCTCAATATTGGGGATCTGATGCATAAGTCCGTTTTCCTCAGCTCTCTTGATAATTTCCAGCGCCTCTTCCTTAGTTATCTGACGGGCTCTGCCTGTTCTTATGTAATACTCCGCTCCGGTACCCATCTGAATGCACATTTCGTGCTCCAGATGGCCGCATCCCTGACCGAGAACACGGCGTGATTTACGGCAGGAACAGTCTGAAACGGAAAATGTATCATATTTATCGAGATAATATGATATTTTCTCATAGGGCACACATTGTGAATCCCCTGTAATTGCAGTTTCAATGGGGATAACTCTCATCATACCTGTTCCCATGGGGAGATTGGGAGCTATGTTTGCAATACGAAGACGGGTATACTCTTCAAAAGCTTTACCTATCTGCGGATATTTTTCAAGCTGCTCCTTGTTATTTACCATCATCTCAAGTATGCCGGGAGCAAAAATCTGAACCATGTAAACTTCCTGTCCCTCTTCGTTGTGGAACACTTTACATACACCTATTTTTGCAAGCTCCATGAGTATCTTCGTTGTTTCCTCAAGAGATTTTCCGCACTTCTTAGCGACATACTCTGCGGTACGCTCCTTTCTGAGTCCCAGTGTAAGAGCTACATCTGCCTGTTCGTCTGATACCACACATTCAAGAGAATAGTATTCCGGAGCATTCTCATCTATGGTGTTAACCATGCCGGTCAAGCCGCCCACCATCTTGGCAAGCTTGACAATTTTGGGTCTTAACGCCATTACTGATACATCCTTTCTGTTTAATATTTTACGCTTTCCATATATTTACCTGATCTTTAAGCCAGGCTGTCCACTGGTCAATGCCTTCACCTGTTTTTGCACTTATGGGAATAATCACAGCATTTGGATTACGCTGCAAAATGTATTCTTTACATGCTTCCATATCAAAATCAAAATACGGCATAACGTCAATTTTATTTATCAGTACCACATCGCAAATTGAAAACATAAGAGGATATTTTAAGGGTTTGTCATGTCCCTCGGGGACACTGAGTATCATGGCGTTTTTAACGGCGCCCGTATCAAATTCTGCCGGGCAAACAAGATTGCCTACATTTTCGAGAACAACGAGATCAAGTTCGTCTGTTCCTATCCCCTCAAGTCCCTGACGGGTCATATCTGCGTCCAGATGACACATTCCTCCTGTATGAAGCTGTATTGATTCAACTCCCAGCTCTGCAATCTTTTTCGCATCCACATCGGAATCAATATCCGCTTCCATTACTCCTATTCTGAGACTGTCTTTAAGCTGCTCAATTGTTCTTGTCAAAGTTGTTGTCTTGCCTGATCCCGGAGATGACATAAGGTTCAAAAGAAAAACTTTTCTTTCTTTCAGAGACATCCTGAGCTTATCAGCCTCTTTATTGTTGTCGTCAAAAATATTCTGTTTGATTTCCAATATCTTCAACTCTTTCAAATCTGGTCCTCCTCACCGGTGAAACTGGATATACCAATTACGTTATTTTTTTAACATATTACCACATATATATTGCTAAGTCAACAATTTTCGACTTTTTCGTTTGTTTATTCAATAAAAAAAGTATTATATGTGTAGTTTTTTTATTGACTTTTATTTCAAAAACTGGTATAACCAATTCCAAAAGCAATGTGTTTTTTAATTTCTCTTTAAAGATATAGAACACTGCAATTGAATTTGATATAATATATAGAAATAAAAACCGAAGGGATTTATTTAGATGGAATTTCAGAAAATCAGTTCTCCCAGCCTCAAGGAGCTGTTTGTAGAACAATTAGAAGATATGATACTTTCAGGTAAACTTAAAGTCGGCGAAAAACTTCCTCCTGAACGTCAGCTTGCCGAGCAAATGCAGGTAAGCCGAGCTGTTGTAAACGGAGGACTTTCTCAGCTTGAAAAATGCGGATTCATAACCGTTAAGCCTCGCAGTGGAACTTTTGTCGCCGATTACAGAAAAAACGGAAATGTTGATACACTTGTTGCGATTATGAAATATCGTGGCGGAAGAATCAGAAATGAAGAAATCCGTTCAATTCTTGAAGTCAGACTTGCACTTGATACCCTGATTACAAAACAGGTTATTGAAATTGCCAGCCAAGAAACTATTGAAGAGTTAGAGCGTCAGGTTGAGATAATGAAACAAGGTGAAAGTATAATCAAAGCAGTTGAAGCTGCCTACGCCTTCCAGCACGAGCTGGCTTTAGCATCCAAAAACACTTTGGTGCCACTAATTTTCCAGTCTTTCCGCAGTACAATCATGGCTATGTGGGAAAGATTCTGCACAATTTACGGAACTGAAATACTCTACAGCAACAACAAAAAACTTCTTGAATATATAAAGAAACGTGACACTGACGGAGCAATCAAATGGCTTGAACATTCCATTAACGAATGTTTAGACGGTTCCATGCAAATTTATTATGAAAATTAAATTTTTCCTTCTATAACTTATTGTTAATCTCACTTTTTATTCTATGAGTTCTTCTACCATAATCCAGATTGATAAAGCGGATTGTTTTTTATATAACAACCCCTGGAAAACCTTTAATTTTGTTTTCCGGGGGTTGTTCACATAATAAAGAAATACGACATGTATTTTATACGAGCACTTCCATATATACTATTGAAATATATAAACTCAACCTGTTTTACTACCATCACCTTTTAACACTCATTTTTTTAATATTTTCGCACTACATAAGTACAGATAAATCCAATTATATAAAAATTCGATATTAATTTCGATAATCGTAAAAACTTAAATGAAAAGTTATATTCTATAATAACTACGTTACGCATAGTGATATACTGTTAAAGATAAAAACGCAATTTTTCATTATATATGGAATATATTAAATGTAATCATTTTGTAACTATAAAAACAGTTGTATTTTTTCCGTTTTATAGTATAATTATAAAGATTAGAGTGTTTTATGTCTTATCCTATCGAAAGGGGATACATATTTGACCACCAACTATTCTTTCTTTAAAAATCAAAAACTTCTTATTACATCGGCAGTTGTACTTTTATT
The DNA here is from genome assembly GCA_900540535.1 of uncultured Oscillospiraceae bacterium. Lineage (GTDB taxonomy): Bacteria > Bacillota > Clostridia > Oscillospirales > Acutalibacteraceae > UMGS263. Next base: position 10,947 of record UQGM01000041.1, read on the forward strand.
GACACCGCTTGTTCCTGAATACATAGCATTGCCGATGACTCTTTTTTTGTTTCCATGGTTTAAGTCACAAGCAAAACAAAACAGTTCAAAAGTTTTGCTTGGAAACACCGGAAAAGTAATGTTTTGCTTTATGTCTTATCAACTTGTAACGCTGTTGTGGGCAAACAATAAGCTATATACGCTTGCTATCAGCATGATGTGGATGGGTACATTTCTTGCTTATCTTATGCTGGCAAACGGTGTTAAAAGTGAAAAAGTTCTTGACCGTTTTTTATTTTTAGCAGCAGTAAGCGGCGGTACAATGGGTTTAATTGCTGCACTTCAGTCTATCTTATATGGATTGCTTCCGAAAAATATCATCACAATTTTTGGTGAAAATATTGCACTTAACGAATTACCAAATCCTTTTTGGAGAATTCTTGACAGACTTGTACTAGGTTTTTTACCAATTCAAATCTTACCTTATGAGGATCCATCAAGAGCAACAGCAACTTATAATAATCCTTTAGTTTACGCATCAGTTGCTGTTATGCTGCTTCCCATAGCTCTTTACTGTGCTTATTCACTGAAAGGCAAACACAGACTTGTATCGATATTTTGCATTATATTGTCTGTTTCCGGAATTATTCTTTCAAAATCACGAGGCCCATGTATTGCTTTAATTGTTATCCTTGCTCTTTCTTTCCTTTACGGACTGAAAAAATGGATAGTTTTATGGCTTTGCTGTTCACCGTTTATTATTGTATTTGCAAACAGATATCTACGTGATTTCCTTATATCTTTCATTGGAGATAACTCTACTAATACACGTATTAGAATCTGGCAGGCATCATTTGAAATGATAGAGGAAAATTGGTTCATAGGCTTAGGCACAGGTGTACAAAATATATGGGATGTACTTTATAACCAATATGGTATAAATCAGCCTCATGTGCACAATATCATATTAGAGTTTATCCTAGAAGGCGGAATCATAGGATTATTACTTTTCATCATATTCTTAGGATTTTTTGTATATGATATGATACGACTTTTTAGATCTTCGCCTAAAGGCAGATTACTTGCTTCTTCGTTAATTATTGGTGTTGCTGCATTCTGTTTCTGCGGAATGTTTGACTTTGTTTTCATGTCACCCAAACAGCTTCTTTCGTTTATGATGGTTCTCGGTCTCTCTCAGGCTGCTTTAAGAATCTCAATAGCTAAGAGAAAAGAAGAAACTGCAACAATTACAACTGAACTAATTGAAGAAAAAGAAGTTATTATGCAAAGTTAAATTTTATTTGCTGCTTCTAAAATGTTAGATTAATTATTAAAAAGAGCGTCTCAATAGAGAGCGCTCTTTTTAATTGGTGTCATTAGACGTGGAAATACCCACCCAGTTCTACTGGGGGAAATAAAAATGTGGAGATAAAAATATACGGCTCGCTATAAGTGAGCCGTATAAAAATAATAGAAACCTAAAACAAACTTGAAAAATGATAGGCTAATAACCCGTTTAACGGGTGGATGTGCGTGTGATGTGATTAATATCAGTACCTTTTATAAGGGGGCAAGCCGGTAATAGTCCCCCTTTTTAGTGCAGTACAAAACCACCAATAAACTGGTGGTTTTGATAATAAAAATAAATATAGCAAAGTTATTCTTTATTCAAACATTTCATACTGAAGAATTGTATCATCTTCAATATCAGAAGCAGCTTTACGTCCAATAATAGTATCAATTTTACTTGGAGCAATACCTGTACCAGGACGTTTATATGTTAACATTTCTTTTGTTATAACAGTCCCCTTAGGAATATCACCTTTTGCTACAACAGAACGTCTTGCATTAGCTCGCGCTACCATTTCACTTTCAAGGCATTTAATTTCACCATTACCCCTAATCATATCAATGAACTCAATGCCTTTAAGGATCTCTCTCGCATCATCAGGATCCATAGCATGATAATGATCATTTCCTTTGAGTGTTTTATCGAGAGTATAATGTTTTTCGATAACCGTAGCTCCAAGAGTATACGCTGTTTTAATAACATCAAAACCTTCTTTAGGTTTTGTATGATCTGAATAGCCAATGACAATATCAGGATATTTTGCTTTAAGGGAAGCAATTTTATTAAGATTTACTTCTGTGTAAGGTGTAGGATACTCTAAAACACAATGGAGAAGTGCAAGTGGCTGGTCATTATGCTCTCTGATCGTCTTTACAGCTAACTCGATTTCATCAATATTAGAAGCACCAACTGAAAGAAGAATTGGCTTTCCCTTCTTAGCCTGATGCTCAATAAAAGGTAGATTTGTAAGGTCTGATGAAGAAACTTTATAGACATTCATCATTTTATCAAGATAATCAGCTGATTCAAAATCAAAAGCAGTTGAACAAAACTCAATGCCTAATTCTTCACAGTAATTTGCAAGTTCTTGATATTCAGCCTCTCCAAAAGAATCAAATTTTTGGAAAAGTTCGTACTGTGATCTTGTTGGTTCTTCTGTAATATCCCAATAATATGGTGACTGCTTTGCTGCAAGTGTACCTGCTTTATATGTTTGGAATTTAACAGCATGAATTCCTGCATCACAGGCTTCTTTTATCATAAGTTTAGCTGCTTCCATAGGTGTAATTTTATATTTTGTAGCAATGTCATAATAATTCACACCAACTTCAGCAATAAGAACAAATTTTCCCTCTTTCATGCTATTTAAAATAATCTGTTCCATAACAATTACTCCTTTCACAAATAAAAATTTAATCGTCTACAATAAGCTTTATTACCCTTTTTACACCATTTGAAAAATCATGCTTTAACATAAGCTGACGCATTTCTTGTCTAAGCAAATCACTTTCTACAAGTAAATCAAATGTTTTTAATAAAGTTTGATCATTAACATTGGTACCAAGTCCCAAATTGAAAAATCCATTTTCCATTTGCGCAAATGAATGAAGCTGCTCACGTTCATTTTGAGCAAGTACAATAGCAGGAACACCTAAACTTGCAAGTTCATATACAGTTCTTCCCTGTGATGTTATTGCTAAATCCGCTTTTTCAATATATTCACTCACATAATTTGCATTTGATATGACAAATATATTTTTCTCTTCGTTAGTGGAAACGATGTTTGATTGACAATTATACCCTAACCCTAAAATGAAGTTAAAACGAATATCCTGATATTTGCTATTTAATAAGCATATCATCTTATATATTCTCTCAGTGAGATTTAACTGATCAGTTCCACCGAAAAATACAAGTACATTTTTAACTTCTTTTGAAAAAGGTTTTACTTTAGCAATAGAAAATTCATCACGTAAACAAACATATTTTTCTCCGGAATAAACGTTTTTTCGATTTGAATAATCATCACTGAGTGGGTTTATTACAACATCAGCCAATGTTGATCCTTCACCAATATCATCTATTGTAACGACACGATCACAATACTGCTTTAAAGTTTTAATATACTCGTAAGTAGTGTCAAAACAATTGTTAACAATAATATCAAACTTATTATTAGCTAAATATACAAAAAAATCTTCATCACATGTTATTGTTTTAATAGGAAAGTTACTTGACTGAATAAGTTCTAATCCTTCAGTACAATTCTCATTTGTAACAAAAACAACATCATGTCCAAATAAATTGTATGCGAGGGTTAAACAAAATCGAACACGATCAAGTCCTGTTCTAACAGTTCCATCAACCCGCATTATTATTCTTTTTCGTTTTAAAATGCTCTCACATATCAACCAATCGTTGATAGTATCAATATCAACAGCCTCTTGTACAGGAATTTCATATACAGAAACCTTTTCTCCTATACGGCTATTTTCAGTAACAAACTCTCTTCTACTGATGAAAAATGCGCCCGCTTCCAAGTAATTGGGTTCAAGTTGCTGTCTATTAAGTCTTTTTTTATAAAGCGGGAAAAAGCCATTTTCATTTTTAGACCATGAAAGATGTGGCTGATTTGTTGCACTTATAAAGGTATCATATTCACTTGTGAAAAAAGAATTAATTGCTTCATTTAGTGTATCAGATGTCAAAAGCGGTGAAGTAGGCTGAAGAGTAATAACAACATCATATTTGATATTGTTTATCTCTTCCATTTTCACAACAGCATCATATATAACAGGATCAAGTGTCACTGCATCTTGGGCAAGTTTATCGCTTCTTCTAAGGGGATATGCACCATATTTTTTTCCTATAGTAAGAATCTCATCATCATCGCTGCTCACAACGACATCAGTAATGGCAGGACAATTGTTTGCATTACATATCGCATAAGCAATCAAAGGTTTACCATGCATCAATCTGACATTTTTTCTTGGTATCCCCTTTGAACCGCCTCTTGCAGGTATAACAGCTAAAACGTTCATACAACACCTTCTTTATTTGTTCAGAAAATACTCTTTTGCTTGAATATCTTTATAAGCATACAAATGCCTAAAATAGCACCTATTATCCAACGAATGTACCAATAATCTATAAAAATATAAAATACAAAACAAGTCACTGCTACTGCAATAACGCCAGGAACAAAAGTAAGCATCTTATAATGATACACAGCATCTTCTATCAAAAACTTTGCAATTATATGATGGAATACAAAAAGCATCATATATGACAACATTGTGGCAAGTGATGCCCCCATTATTCCCCAAACAGGTATCATAAAATAGTTTGCAACAATATTTACAACAGCAGCTAAACAAGTACCTAAGGCTATTATGCTTGTCTTTTTATGATAGAACTCGAAGTTCACAGGGAAGCTGTATAAAAACACCATATAATAAGCAACTGTCATAATTGGTATAAGTTCTGTACCTGACCAAAATTCTTCAGAAGAGAAGATCTTGGCAACCTCAGGGGCAAGAAGCATAAAGCCCATTGTCAATACCGTGTAAAGTGCAATATAATTTTTGCTTCTCTTGTGTATTTGATCTAATTCATTTTCTTTTAAATGGTCATAATATAAAGGCACCCATGTATTATTTAGAGCATTATAAATAATATTTATAATATGAACAAAATTAAAAATGAAACTGTAAATACCAACAGCTGAAGTATCATTAAGAAGTTTCTGGAGCATTACTCGGTCAGACTGAGCTAAAAGAATCTGTGACAAATTATGGAAAACCAATGGTAAGCATAAAGGAAGACAGAATGTCCAATATTCTTTTGAAAATCCCTTTTTACCTTTTGCAAAAATTATAACACCAAGCACCAATCCTACAACAGCATTAGGAATAGCATAACCAATAATGCGTCCCCAATATCTGTCTTCAAATTTATCAATATTGATTATCAGTAACATGGAAAGTGCGATTGAAACCAGTGTTACAACAACTGACACAATGAAATTCAATAGTGCCTGCTTATGGTGAATAAACTTCATTGTTGCAAAATTGATGATGTATGCACCAAAGCTTTGAACAATTATCAATATCACAGCAATGTGATTAAACTGCAAAAATTCTGATATTGGATTTATGAATATCAAAATTAGCAAGGTTACAATTGCTGACACTAGACAAGAAAGAGAAAGTACACTAGAGTAATAAGCATCTCGTTTGTTCTCTTCAATATGTACTCTAGCCATAGCGATACTTCCGCACGTCTGAATACCCATTATAATTGTGAGAACCTGCACCCATGTTGTATAAAGAGAAATAACGCCGTAGTTTTCAGCACCAAGAAGTCTTGTAAAAATTGGGACAGTAAAGAAATTTACTCCGTTTAAAATTACTGGCCCCAAAATATTGAAGAAAGCAAGATGGTTTGCGCTTGTGCCTGTCAAGAGCTTTTTTATATTGATTTTTTTAATGTCCATGTAAACATCCTCTATGTCATTGAGCAACACTTATTTTTTCAAAATTTCTTCAAATTCTTCCACTGTTTCGGGAACAAAAATTTTACTTTGGTCACTATACAACGATTTAAAGCTTTCGATAAAACTGCTTGTCTCCTGCCAAAATTCATCGTCAAGATTCTTGAAAAGCAATTTATATGTGAAAATTATTGTTGGTTCCGCATTTTTCAATATTTTCGGCATAAACTGCGCTGTTGAAAACGCACCAATAAGAATATTTTCATCAGTTATTTGCTTAACACATTCAAGCTCCCAGAGGTTCGCATAATTATCAATACTCATCTTTTCAAACTTTACATTAGCGTGTCGCGGATGAATTCTCGCCACAGCAGAGAAACCAAAAACATTTTCAATAATTTTTTCAATTTTTATCTCATTATCTTTTACAAATCCTTCTTTTTCATCAAGAGGTTGAGTAAGATAAGCAACTCGATTTTCAGTATAAAGACTGTTTTCTTTATAATTAAAAATTCGTTCAAGAATAGTCAAATTTTCCTCGTTGGAAATTGTAGGTAATGCACGTTTTTCACTTTGTAAAGTTGACTTAGAAAGCTCAGGATTTGAATAATATACGGCAATCGGATTTATACTTTTTTGTCCATTAAAAAAGAATTTATCAATTTTCTTGAACATATTTGAAGAACGATCAGCAATATTCCCAAAATATGAGCCCGTCCCATCTTCTATAAAAAATACATCTGCACGTGGATAAGAGTTGTGCAAATCTATCATAAATGCTAAGGGATAACTCATGTATATTGATTTATAATTTTTTCTATCTAATGGCAACTTTTGCCTACAGCTATGTCTTAATGCCAATTTAGGAGCAAAAATTCTTAAAAGAGTTAGGCATTTATTAAATACAGCGTTATATTCCTTATATTCATCAAAATCATATACATTATTGAAGATACCGCTCTCTTTTATTCTTTGTGAAAGTTCATCTGAACCTTTAAACATATGATAGATGTATGCGTCTGAATTATTTTTAGTTCCATTAATATCATTAAGAACAAAATTAATTTCGTTCATTGCTTGAAACGGCATACCAATAACAAAAGCTGACTTTTCACTGTTTTTACTGTCTTCAGAATAGAAATCATCACTGTTTTGATATATTTCAGCAAGCAGAACCGCTATTCCTGCAAAAAGCCAAAAAATTGTACCATAAACATTTTGCATTCTATATATAAAATGCGATTCAACAAAAGCATTTGCAGAAAACGCACCAAGAATAACAAAGAAAATTGCTAAGATATTATAAAGCTGTGTATTTTTTCTGCCATATATCAATGCAAATCCAAGTTTTTTGACGATTGAAAGTGCAAATGCCATAAATACAATAAATCCAACAAGACCGCTAAAAACAAGCACCTGAACATATGCATTATGAAGATTTCCACCATGCTTATAAAGCCACGTGCTTTCTTGCTCATTAAGAACAGATGCATCAAATCTTACATTGTCACCTTCTTCTACATTTAAATCTCCATACCCAAATATAGGATGTTGTTTTAAAAGCTTTAAGCTACCACTCCAAATAGAGAAGCGTCCATTAGACATATCGTCACCGGACTCTATACGCTCAAACTTAACTTTATCCTCTTCTTGCTTGTCATCGTCTTGAATCGGATTATCTGCATCATCACTCGTAATTATTGTTTCAACTAACGAAGGTACGTAAGACATTACATATCTAACACCATCTATAGCTATCTTAGCGCCACCTAAGAATATTGCGAGCACGAGAACGGAAACAGCAATAGATTTTGATACACTATACTTCGTCATAAATTTAGGAAGTACATATACAACAACAAAAATGGTTAAAAAAACAAATAAAGTAACCATTCCACCATTAGAAAGAGTAAGAGAAAATAATATACCTTGAACAACACTGTTGACAATATAAAACCAGTTAAATTTCATTTTGCCATCATTTATAATCAATGCATTTAACATCATAGCTGCAAATACAACAATAGTCATTAGGGCAGCTGAATTAGGACTTGTATATACACCAAAAAGTCTATTTTCAAGGAATCCTTGGCGCATCAAAGTTTCTCCATGCCAAAAGGTAAAATGTATCTTAAAAATAAACATTACTATAGAGGCAATCCCTGCAAAGAAAGACAAAACAATAATAATGTTATTTGCTTTTCTAAGTAAGTTAAGCAATTTCTCTTTACTAGAATTTCTATCCCTACCATATAGTAATAAAACGCTTAAAGCAAGATATATAACATGTTTTATATTCATGTATAAATCATAACGAATATTAACTAATATAGTTATGCAGTAACAAAAAATTAGCGCCAGTGGCAATCCCCAGTTAACAGTCTTAAACATTCTTTTTTTTGTAAAGAAATCATAGGCTATCAACAAACAGCCCCATATAAAACACAATTTACTAAATGGATCAGCAAATGGAAGTACCAATGGATAACACCATAAAATACACACAGTGGTATAAACCAATGCAAAATTATCTTCATTTAAAAAAAATGAAATGAATTTGTTTTTTTCTAAAGAATTTGCTGTTATTTTCATTTTTTCCTCCGCAAAGCATAATTAAAATTTGTGCTTTATCTTTTTTTTCTAACCCATTTTGCTCGCAAATATAAAAGATACGATACAATTGTTACACCAAGCACATTCCACATAGCATTAAGAATATGATGATAAGTCCTTGCAGATTTCGATAAAATAAATTTATATTTTTTAAGTTCATTTAAATATTTTTTTCTTTCTTGCTTTTTTAATGACCATGTATCAAAAAGCGCCGACACATAAAGATTTGACATATTTGCAAACAGAGCTTCTTTGACACTATCAGTAAAATGATTCTCAGAAGAAAACTCTTCTATAAAATTAAAAACTCTGATTTTGCTTAAAAAATTCTTCATTGAAAACGTAGCAGTTATTGAACCTACTCTATTTCTCCTGTAGACACAATAAGGAGCATCAAGATAGGATACTTTCCGTCCTTTATATAAAACTACAGGCGTCCACCTTGCATCTTCAAAATTCACATTTTTTTCAAAATACAACGAGTTTGAAATAAGAAAATCTTTTCTAACTGTCATTAACCATGCGTACCAATCATACACTCTGCCAGTTACAAGATACTTAAGTAAATTTTCTCCGGTAAGCTCGCTTATTCTTTTTTCATCAAGATGGTAACCACATTCTGTTGTTTCTCCTGTAGAATCATAAAAATTCAAATAAAGTGAAATAATAGCGTCACTATTTTCTGAATCTATCTTTTCAAAAAGCCTTTCTATCGCACCGTCTGCCAAATAGTCATCACTATCAAGAAAAGAAATATAGGTGCCTTGAGCTTTTTCAATTCCAAAGTTACGTGTATCAGAAAGACCAGTATTACTTTTATTAAAAGCCTTTATATAACTGAATTTTTCGTCATACAGACAGCATATATTCCATGTTGAATCAGTTGAACCATCATTAACAAGAATAACTTCTATTCTTCCATTATCCTGCTTGACGATAGAGTCAAGACATTCGGATAAATAATTTTCAACGTTATAAGCAGGAATAACTATACTTAAAGTGTGCTGCATAAAATATCCTCCGAAATCATTTCAATTTGTCAAACAGTTTATTAGGTGAATTTTGCATTTTGTATATCAGATTTGCAAAAATATAATTAAGAATTACACTTTTGGTTTTAAAAATAAAATTGCAAATCTTTTCTTGTTTTCTTCTACCTACTGCATATTTCATTGCCTGAATGCAATTAGGATGATTAAGCATTTCTTTTATCTTTTGTTTTTGCTGCTTTGAAGAATAATCTGACTGTTTATTAAAATTTCTGACCATACCTGCAAGCACATGCTTTATATGCATATTACAAAGAATTTCTCGCATTTCTCCAGTAAAAAGGCCTTGTTCTTCAAACAAAGAGCGCATAAGCACATAGCGCTTATCTATTATTTCAAAGTAATCTGGAAGAAACTTTTGTGTCAATGCTTCTTTCGAAAACTTGATATAATGATAATAAGCGCCATCTACAACCGAAATTCTTTTAATGCTTCTCCATATTTTACAGTTATACATATAATCTTCAATTAAAGTTTGCTGTTCAAATATGATTCCTGTTTTAATTAAAAAATCTCTTCGGTAAATTTTATTGCATGTAAATGCAAAAAGCCGAATACTGTCAAGTCTTGCTGCCCATTCTATAATTTCTTTTTCATCATCCGTTGTTGAATTTACACCTATTTTATCAATGGTCTGAACCGCAAGACTTCCATCATCTGCCAATGAATCATGATAAAAGCCGCTGACAACAACATCTGCATCATTTGCACCATTATACAGCTTTTCAAACATATCTATTTCGCACCAGTCATCCGAATCAACAAAACCGATGTAATCCCCAGTTGCAATTTCTATTCCGGAATTTCTGGCAGCACTAAGTCCTTCATTGACATCCTTTAAGATGAGTTTTATTCTGTTATCATTAGCTGCAAAGGAAGAAATAATTTCCCTTGTCTTGTCTTTGCTTCCGTCATCAATAATTATGATTTCAATATCTTTAAAAGTTTGATCTATCAGGCTCTGCAGTGCCTTTTCGACTGTTTTTTCAGCGTTATATGCAGGAACAATTACACTGACCGCAACTGACATTTACATTCCTCCGATAAGAGCAAAATGACACTAGAAACATAAGAAAAAACTTTGTTTTCTATCATCTTTTTCTCTTAAATTATTTGAGCAAATCCCACAAGTAGATACATTTTTAGCGGTGATATAATATCACAAATTTTACTTTATGTCAAATTAAAGGACTTTACACTATAATTTGAAATTTCTCCTTTCAATAAGCAGTAAAGGTACTAAAAATCGCTATAATTTTGTTTTTTGTGACTAATTTTTAGTATATCAGAATAATTATAAAATGAAATTTAATAATTTTTAACTGGAATAAATTCAATAGAAATTATTACGCATCTCAACTTAAATCACTGATGAACGGAACCACATTTCTGACCTTTAAGAATACCTATTTTTTCATATCTTTACTTTAACACATTTAATGTGTAACAATATTACAGCAATGCGGTGAAATTTAAATATATGTAAATTTAATATTATATTTTATATATAAAACATATCTAAGCTCTCAGTTTTCTTTTTTGTGCTATATTTAAAATTGATTGTTATAATCAACATCTTATAATGCATTAACACATAAAACACGACATATAGATGTCGTATTTTATCAAAGCAAATAACTTTTTACCTTTATAATTCATATGAAAAAGCAGCGGACCAAATCCGCTGCTTAAAATATACTTTATTTCACTTTTTCTTTTCTGCTTTTATAAACTGCACTTTGAGATCATGCAGAACTTTTTTCTCGATTCTAGATACATAGCAACACGCCTAATGTAAACGATTCGCCCAAATGATAACGGCAATTTACTGAAAATTGCCGTTATCTATGCTATTTCTTCCAGTTCGTGAAAGCGAAATTTGATAATGATCTCTTTTTCCTCAGTCAGTTCCACTCGCTCAATAAGACTGA
>UQGM01000042.1 GCA_900540535.1 uncultured Oscillospiraceae bacterium
CGGTTACAACTGCGTTTGCTCCATTCTTTTTAAGGAGATTAACTCTATCGGCAATGAGCAGATATTTATCATCTTCTCTCGAAAGGAAAGTTTCGCATTCATAGTCTTTAAGATAATCACGGCAATACTTTGATACTTTGAGATTGAGATTCTTTTCGGTGAGTCCGCTGTAAGAAGCACCGCCGTCACTGCCGCCGTGCTCCGGGTTTATCATAATTTTAAACATTTACGTTCTCCTTATTTGCTTTAAATAAACTAACTACAAAATTTTGCTCCGCCTGCGGTAACTGCCAATGTAAACATCTGCTCAATTCCCGTCAGTACCACAGCCGTTTTCCCTCTTCTTTTTAAGTATGTTTTTCACCGCCGCAAAAAACTGGACAATAACAAGGACTGACATACACGTTACTATTACCGCTGTAAGTAAGCAAAAAGCTCCAAGCACAACTGCCAGAGATCCCCAAATTAATCCTGTCATTTTTTATTCCTCCTTTGATTTTTATATTGAGAATTTTATAAGCCGCCAAAATGTTTCATAAGCTTGAAAGTTGAACTTTAAACTACACGAATTTTCACCGTATATCATTCAAATCTCCAATTTAGTTATCAAAATAATTGATAACTGTGAAGTTTTATCACATCGTGTCACATTTGGCTGTTTTAAATCGTTTTATATGGATGTAGATGTGTTTGCATCTATATTAATTTAAAAAATGAGGAGCGAGTATCATGTCAAATTCAGTAGTATGTCCTAAGTGCGGCAGTACAAATGTATCTATACAGGCAGTTGCCGAACAGAAAAAAAGAGGTTGCTTAACCGTTCTTTTGTACATAATTCTCTTATTTTTACCAGTCGTTGGCTGGATAGCTTTATTTATGCTTTTACGAGGAAAGAAAAGCAAAACTGTAACTTACGGCGTTTGCCAAAACTGCGGTGCAAAATTTAAAGTTTAAATAATTAACGCATCCTTTTATATATAGGGGGTTTTATGTAGCTTTTCACAGAATACATTTACTGCCGTATATTACATTTTCAAAATAAGCAATTAAATAATTATCCTCAGATAAACGAAGAATATCATTTTCTTCGTTTATTTTTTATATCTCTATTTTTCTGCTCTAAAAACCTTTTATGCCAACTTGAGCTTTTTAAATCGCAATTAAACAATTGGTACCGATTAATATTATCAACTCGTTCCCTTCAGTTTTATCCTCCGGTAATATCCGGATATTCCTCAATGGCTCTAATATACTCCGCATAAGGCGACCAACTCATATCCATTTTATAAAGATCTGCAACTTCACGGGGTACATAGATATATCCTTCTCCTCCTGTAATTGCACTGTATTCAAACACATCATCAGCATTAAGTTTACACACTGAGGGTGTGCGTATTATGAGGGTAGTCAACTTAACGGTATAAGATAAAGCCTGAGAATTAATTTGAGTTAGATTTTCAAAATCCAGTTTAGTTAAAGAACCACATCCGCTTAAGGCAAAATCATGCAGCACCTCAACTTTCGGTATATAAAGCTCTCTAAGAGATTCGCATGATACAAAAGCTCCTGACATCAACTGGATAGCGTTTGGAAAGCTTGCTTTGCTAAGATATGAACAAATACCAAAGCTATAAGATCCAACCACCATTACATCACTTTCCACAATGGATATACTTCTGTCAATAAGACTGTTAAGAGTCACATCTCCACTGCCGCCTGCCTGTATACCGGATATTTCTTCTGCCATTTGCGATGCAGTCATCAGTTCACTTTTGCCCGTTTTTGCCCTGATTGCATCTGCAACACCCTTTAAAGTTTCACTGTTAATTGCAAGTTTACTCAAAACTGTTCCACCTCCGCCTGTGGCAGTGCTGAAAGCACACTCTCAACTATTTCTGCTTTATCTTCCTCATTCCAGTAATCAACGCCTTTTACAGGAGTTTTGCCGTCCGCTCCCGGCTGACCCGGATCGCCTTTTGCTCCGGTTTCTCCCTGATCGCCTTTATCGCCTTTTTCTCCTTTAGCTCCCTGTAACCCCTGCTCACCCTGAGGGCCCTGGTCTCCTTTAATATTGACCGGCTCAGGGTTAGGCAGGTTTTTATCGTTTGTCCAGCTGATTATTCCCTCTGCTGATACTGACGGCGTAAACGTCGCTCCGTTCTCACCTGTTTCTGAGCCTCCTGTAGGATCCTGCCAGTTATAATCCTTATCACTGTCAGAAAGTTTTGTAAGAACCTGTCCCTTTGTGCCTCCTATGGGAATTATATTCATAACCTTTTGCGCTTCCGCCTTGGCCTGCTGTGCTGACTGTGCAGCTTCATCGGCGCTGTTCTGACAAATGGCTATAAGTCCCGATATAACATCCTTTTCCTCAGGACTGATTTCAGGTTCCTCAACTTCCAGTCCCTCCAAAACCTTAAGCTGCGCCAAAGCGGTATTCCATTCAGTTATAACTTTACCTTCATCATCGGCTTTTACGGCGCATACCACAAATTTTGTAACGCCTTTATAATTTGTCACAAGTCGGGAAAAAGGCCATGTGAAAGTTATGTAGTTTTCATCGGATTCACAGAGTGCAGTATCCGTCACAAGATACTGTCCCTTTTCCTGACGGCTGTTTATAAAATTTATCCTTAACTGCATCTGAGTAAAATCTATTCCGTCCGCTGTTTTAGGAAACTTAAAATTCAGAACTTTAGCGTTTTCATCGGACTCCACTCCGGCTATTTCACCGCCGTAAGGTAAAACAATCTCCCTGCCGTTTTCCAGCACGGCATAAACATTATCTGTTTTAGCAGTATTCATAAGCTCATCTCCTTTACTGTTCATCATAGTAGTGAATAAGACTTTCTCCGGTAATCCTCAAATCCCTTGCAATCTCCTCAAGGCGCACCGACTCCGTTTGAAGTCTGAATAGCTCAAGACCTCTGGTCCCGCTGCATTTGCTTCGTACTCCCTGAGCCTGCGCAAATACCCTTGCCGACTGTTCTACATATTCTTTTCCAAGCTGCTGAAGGTTCATATGTTTTTCCTTTCCGGCTTATTTGCCATATGTTTTATAATCCTGTATCGGGTACAGATCCTATTTACAGATACCGGTCTTTCACTTTTGCCGATTATTTTTAAAAGCAGGGATGCTTTTAACATCCCTGCTATATAATCAACTTAGCTTTTCACCTGAAACGCCCGCCTCCGACTGTGAAAACAAGACCCGTACATTTAAGCACTACCTAACCGTGCTGTTTTTCTACACCCGATAAAAAATCCGATTTTTCATTTTCTGCACTTTCCGACAGGTTTTCCTGCTGCATTTTAGCTATCCTTCTCCTTACACGGGTATCAAGGACATCGATAAAATTACTCCATGCCTCAAGTACATTTTCAAAAAAACGTTCTCTTACCCCTTCAACTGTAACGGCATAGCCTCCCGGAACCTCGGAAAGACTCACTTCACGGCACTGATATATAATCCTGCGGTGTGATTTAAAAGAATCCTTATTCATCTTCCGCCTCCCGTAATTTTCATTAATTCCCTTAAAGATAGGACTGTCCGGTACGTATTAACCTCAAAATTTGAGGTTATCTGAACTCTCATTGATGCTTTTAATTTGCCATGTGAAAAACTGCAAAGACCAAGTCGCTGTTTCATTGGCTGCATAATCCCGCATACAGCGAAATCTTTAATCCGTACACAAATCGCCTTTAAGTGATTTAAATTCAACTTATCAGGCAAAAAAAAATAGCTGTCCGTTCTTTTTCGGTAAGCTTTAATAAAACGCATAATTTTTGAATTTCACCGGCTTTAAACTGAGATACGTTACATACTTTCCGCTGAAACCCATAGGCCGTAAGCCCCAGATACCCCGCAACAAAGGCATATTTATATCCGTTTTCCTTTATCTTCCGCCTTAGTTCCTGTGTATTTGTCAATTGCTTTCCTCCTTTTCGTGATGTTTAATCACATTTATTACTATACACAAGTTGTGATTATTTGTCAACGTAATTTTAAGTTTTTTCAAAAAAATGTTGACTTTAAATCTCTAAAGCGGTATATTATCCTTAGAAAGGAGAGTCGCCATGAGTGAGCTTCATATAAACATAAAAAAAAGAAGAGCTGAACTTGGAATGTCACAGGAGGAACTTGCCGAAAAAATGGGCTACACCTCCAGGTCATCAATAGCAAAAATTGAAACCGGAAAAAACGATATTCCCCAGGCAAAGATTGCAGCTTTTGCAGAAGCTCTGCGCACTACTCCGGAAAAACTTATGGGCTGGGATGAAAGTAACCTCAGATCCCCTGAAATAACTTCCGACGTGGTGACTTTTCCCGTTATCGGAACAGTTGCCGCCGGATACGATGAACTTGCACTTGAGGACTGGAGCGGTGAAACAGTGGATATTCCCGCACAATATCTGCGGGGACACAGCCGAAATGAATTTTTTGTCCTTTCAGTTCACGGCGACTCAATGTATCCCCTTTTTATGGACTCGGACAAAGTGCTCATTTTAAAGCAATCCACGCTTAACCGCAGCGGAGAAATCGGTGCGATTATGTATAGCAACGAAATCGCTACACTTAAAAAAGTTGAGTACGTGGAGGGCGAAGACTGGATGAAGCTTGTTCCCATAAATCCGGAGTATCCTCCCAAAACAATAAGGGGTGCGGATCTCGAACAGTGCCATGTAATCGGAATACCCAAAATGCTCATAAGAACTTTTTAATAGTTTTGCAAAAGAAAAAGCGTATGCATGAAAGCATACGCTTTTATTTGTTCGCTGATTGTATTCCCCTTACATGGATTCATCTACCTTGATTATAAGCTGGGTGTAGTTAAACTTCTCGATTTCCTTTCTTGCCACTATCTTTTCAAAAATCAGCTTTATTGCGTTATATCCCTGCTCAAAGGGCTGCTGGCAGATTGTCGCTTCAATATCTCCGTTTTTCACTGCTCTTTCAATTTCCGGAGTGTCGTCAAAACAGCCGATTCCGATTTTTCTGCCTGTCAGGGCAGTCTCCTCCCTAACAGCTTTAACCGTTCCCGAAACACCGCCGGCAGTGATATAGACAAAGCTTATATTGTCATGGTTTCTGAGAAATTTCTTTGTCTTTAAATATGCAGTTTCATTATCGTCCTGATTTTCTATAACTCCTGCTATATTTATATCGTTGCCGTGGTCTGAAAGATACGCCTTTATCCCCTCAACACGGCTCATGTGTCCCTTATGATTGGCGCTTCCCGTAGCAATGCACACTGATGCTCCCTTTTTATTGAGAAGCCGTATAAGCCTGCCTGCTATACGTCCGCTCTTTAAATAATCACAGCCCACATATGCTGTCCTCTTTGAATTTTCTATATCACTTGAAATAGTTATTACACAAACTCCTCTTTCTGTCAGATCATCTATTTTTTCCCTTACCTTTTCATCATTGACAGGTGTAAGTACCAGCGCTTTTGTGTCCTCATCTATTTCATCAATTGCTCTTAAAATGTCCTCGCTTTTATATCCCTTTATCTCACGGAGTGCAAGGCATATACCATAGGATGAATATTCCCTTTCAGCTTCAAAAAAGCCTCGCTTCATCTCACTGAAAAAGTCATTGCCGACACTGTTAAGTATTACCGATACCTTTATGGGATGCTTTGAATATACAAGCGCCTTTCCTATAAGATTAGGTGTATAGTTGTGCTCCTGCGCTATTTTGAGTATTCGCTCCTTGGTCTCTCTGTTTATGCCGTCCCTGCCTTTCAGCGCACGGTCAACGGTTCCCCTGCTGACCCCTGCAAGACGGGCTATCTCTTTAACTGTTATAGCCAAAAAAACACCTCCGTTTATTTTTCTCTTGATTTTATTTACATGATGTGGTACAATATTTTATATATTTCGTGCACGTGCACGAAAAGATTATATTACATAAAAAACATATTGTCAAGGGGTGTGCAACCATAAAATGATTACGGAAGAAAACCGCAGGCTCCACAGAAAAAAAGGAGAACAGACGGCTGAGAAATTAACCACTATTCAGGCCGCTTCCCAGCTTCTTCATACATCAAGGGCTCTGCCTAAATACGGAATAAAAAAATACAACTGGTGGAACGAAAGTCTTCACGGCGTTGCCAGAGCCGGAATAGCCACGGTTTTCCCCCAGGCAATAGCCATGGCTGCCACTTTCAGCGATGATATACTTTTCCGTGTGGCTCAGATGATTTCCACCGAAGCCAGAGCCAAATTTAATTACAGCCAAAGTCAGGGCGATTTCGGAATTTACAAAGGTCTTACCATGTGGTCGCCCAACATCAACATTTACCGTGATCCCCGCTGGGGAAGAGGCCACGAAACCTACGGCGAAGACCCATATCTCACTTCTATTTTAGGTGTAGCTTTTATAAAGGGTCTTCAGGGCGATGACGAAAAATACATAAAGACTTCCGCCTGTGCAAAGCATTTTGCAGTACACAGCGGTCCCGAACCAGAAAGACATACATTTAATGCAAAGGCTACTAAAAAGGATATGTTCGAAACATATCTTCCCGCCTTTGAAAAAGCGGTCAGAGAAGCCAAGGTAAGCGGTGTTATGGGTGCATATAACCGCACTAACGGCGAACCCTGCTGCGCTTCCCCCACACTTATGGAAAAACTTCTGAGAAAAGAATGGGGCTTTGACGGATATTATGTTTCCGACTGCGGTGCGATACTTGATATTGTTTTCCGCCACAAGTATGAGAAAAATCCCCTTAAAGGCGCTGCTCTTGCCCTCAATACAGGCTGTGACCTGGAATGCGGAGCACTTTACAGACGACTTATCCCCTTAGCCTGTGCTTTCGGATACACAAACAAGGAAACAATCAGAAAATCTGCCGCAAGACTTATATATATAAGAAGTCTTTTAGGTATGTTCGATCCCGAATGTCCCTTCAACAAAATCGGCACTGAGGAAATAGCCAGCAGTGAACATGAAAACTTTGCTGTTGAGGTTGCGGAAAAAGGCATTGTAATGCTTAAAAACAACGGCATTCTGCCTCTCAAAGAAAATGCTCAGAAAATATTCCTCACAGGCTACAACTCAGAAAATGAGCTTGCATATTTAGGCAACTATGCCGGAAGTCCCTCAAGCTACATTAAGATGCATGAAGCCATACTTTCCTGCAACAAGGACACTGTTTACGATCAGGGAATACATCTTTATAACGAAAAAGAAAGTCCCAACCCTGATGCAGCGGTAAAGAAAGCCGAAAACTGCGACGTTATTGTATTTTGTACCGGTCTCGATTCATCAATCGAGGGTGAAGAGGCCGGCGGAGCTCTTAACGGAGGCGGCGGAAACATCGGAAAACAGGGCGACAGAATCACCCTTGAACTTCCCGAAGTTCAGCAGCAGCTTCTCGATAAGCTTTTGAAGCTTGGCAAAAAGATAATTCTCCTCAATTTCTCCGGCGGATGCATCAGCTTCGGCAAATATGCAGATAAGGTTGACGCCATTTTACAGTGCTGGTACCCCGGCGCCAAGGGCGGAAAGGCAATTGCCAACATCCTTTTCGGAAAAGTTTCTCCATCGGGCAAACTTCCGGTGACATTTTATCACGACATAAAGGAAGTTCCCGATTTCAGGGATTACAGCATGGAAAACCGCACTTACAAATATTTCCGTGGAAAAGTAGATTATCCTTTCGGATACGGACTTACCTACACCGATTTTGAGCTTACAGGTAAAAACTTTGACAGCGAAAAGCTTACTCTTTCCGTAAAAATCAAAAACACCGGAAATATGGACAGCGACGAGGTTTTACAGATTTATGTATCCTATCCTCAGACAGATTACAGAAACCCCATAAAATCCCTCATTGCCGTAAAGCGTTTCGCCACTAAGGCGGGAGAGGAAAAGGAGATAGAATTCAGCCTTAAGGAATCCGATTTCTACTCCATAGACGACCGTGGAAACAAGGTATTTCTCAAAGGTGATTTCACCCTTTCACTTTTCGACGGTCAGAACATTTCCGAAAATGTGGGAGTGTTCACAAACACAAAGGACACTGAGATAATGGAAAAGTGTCCTATCTGATGAATATTATATAGTAAAAAGAAAGAGCGTAAACGGAAGAAAGATTTTTCCTTTACGCTCTTTTTGCTGTAATAGAAATGTAAATTATAGTTTTGTGCGCCGCATCTCAAACTCAGTTTGCTGCGACTTGGGTGCAGCGTCACGCTGCCCGGCTCAGACTGTTGTGCGGCTTGAAAGCGGACGTGTCCGCCGCAGGCACTTATAGTTGTCCCTTACCGACACTTTGTGTGCGGCTTGGATGCAGGTTCAGTTTGCTGCTTCTTATCCGGAACTCTGACAAACAAATAAGTTTTAACGCAGGCACTTATACTTTTGTGCGCCGTATCTTGGTGTGCGAAATGAATCAGGCTTAGCCTGTGCCGCTCATGCTGCGGCGGTGCACCTACTTTTGTCCATAGCGACAAAAGTAGGCAAAAGCGCATTTCGCTTGCCAAAACAGAAAGCCTTAATCAGCGCAAGGTAAATTTTTACCCATACGCCCTCCGACGGCAGTTTGGAAAGTTTTATTTTATCACCGTCAAAGTGTAAACGCTTTGCTGTTTGCCATATCTTTTTTCTTGCCGTCGGTTTGTTTCAGCAAGCGTCCACCAATTCACGTCGGCAGTTTTTGGGGGTTTGTTTTATCACCGGCGAAGCGCAAACGCTCTACTGCTCTCCATATCTTTTCCTTTGCCGACGTGTGCGACTGTCGTTAGGTTAGTTTGCCGTGGTTCTTTGGTTTGGTTAGAAAACATTTAAAATTTGCTGCTACAAAAACAAAACTTACTCCACGCTCACCCGGCAGAAATGAGAGTAAACAGTGCGGGAGCCTTGCGGCTTTTCGCATTGCACTTACCATATCAGAGAGCGAGGGAACGGAAAAGCTTTGCTTTTCCGTAAATCGTCGGCACTGACCCTTGACGACGATTTACCGAGACACCTTTTAAAGGCAAATAAACTAAGAGCGAAAACCGACAAGGCTCATTAAATGCATTTTTGGTACTTTTGTTGCTATGGACAAAAGTACATGATATTTAAAACTTTCTGTTTACTTCGAGTTTGATAAGGAGCTTATTTAAAGTTTTTACTTCTTACCCGCTCTTTATTTATTAAACAAAATGCCTGCGAATAAGTTTTACCTTAAACGCAGGCTTAATCTTTTATAAGAAAACCAAATCAAATGGCTTGTTATGCCTTGGTGCAGGCTCAGCCTGCAATTGAAACTACTTCATAACCGGCATCGGTTACGGCTTTGGTGAGAACCTCATTGCTTACATCCTGTGTGAGAGTTACAAACGCTGTCTTCTTTTCAAGATCAACTTTTGCGCTTACTCCCTCAAGTTCATTAAGAGCCTTTTCAACTCTTGCGCTGCAATGTCCGCAGGACATTCCTTCAATAAGCATTTTCTTTTCCATTTTTGTTTTTCCTCCTTTAATCTCTATATCTATGGACGAAACTGCCGCTTTGGGTTTTTCGCCGCTGTTTTTATTGCCGCTGGGCAATATTTTACTGTTTTTAAAGAATTTAAGTCTCAATGCGTTCATCACAACACAAACTGAACTTAAACTCATGGCTCCTGCTGCAATCATGGGATTGAGCTTTAATCCGAATACATTATAAAACAATCCTGCCGCTACGGGAATACATACGGCGTTGTAAATAAGCGCCCAGAAAAGGTTTTCCTTTATATTCCTGATAACAGCTTTGCTGAGCTTTACCGCTGCAACTGCTTCGTTGAGATCGCCTTTCATAAGCACTATATCCGCCGATTCTATGGCGATATCCGTACCCGCTCCGATTGCGATTCCCACATCTGCCGCAGCAAGTGCAGGCGCATCGTTGATTCCGTCGCCTATCATTGCAGTAACACCTTTTTCTTTAAGGGAGCTTACTACCCTTTCCTTATCCTGAGGCAGCACTCCTGCGGAAAATTCGGTGACTCCCGCCTGTGAAGCTATTGCCTTTGCCGTAGTTTCATTGTCGCCCGTGAGCATCATGGTACTGATGCCCATTGACTTAAACTCCTCAATTGCTGCCGGACTTGTAGGCTTTATGGTATCGGATACTGCAATTATACCTATTATCGTATTGTCATCGGCAAAGAAAAGCGGTGTTTTTCCCATTTCGGCAAGGCTTTGGGCTTTGGCTTTTGAAACTTCCTCAAAAACACCGAGCTCCTCCATATAAGCTCCGTTGCCGCCGTAGATTCTTCTGGCACCTACAAGAGCTGAAATTCCACGTCCCGCTTTTTGGGTATATCCTTCTGCATCGGGAATTACAATATTTCTTTCCTTAGCTTCCTCCAGCACTGCTCCCGCCAGAGGATGCTCCGAAAGCTTCTCCACTGCGGCGCAGATTCCGAGAAATTCATCGGCATCAGCTTTAAGGTGTGAATTGATTATAATATCCGTTACAACAGGTTTACCCTCTGTGATTGTGCCGGTTTTATCGAGAGCTATATTCTTTATGCTGTGAGCGGTTTCCAAAGCTTCGGCGCTCTTAATGAGAATACCCAGCTCTGCACCCTTTCCCGTACCTACCATAATCGCCGTAGGTGTTGCGAGTCCAAGCGCACAGGGACAGGAAATTACAAGCACCGATATACCTATGGACATTGCAAACTCAAATTCAGATCCCGAAAGAAGCCATATTATAACTGCTGCAACTGCAATGGTAATTACTGCCGGAACGAAAATCCGGCTAACTTTATCTGCAAGCTTCGCAATGGGTGCTTTCGACGAAGATGCCTCTTCCACAAGCTTTATTATCTGTGAAAGAGCGGTATCCTCGCCCACCTTCGAAGCTTTCATCTTAAAGTATCCGCTCTTATTTATAGTGGCTCCCGTGACTTTATCGCCGGGTTCCTTATCTGCCGGCATACTCTCGCCTGTTATGGCGGATTCATCCACTGAGCCGTTTCCGCTGATTATAACTCCGTCGGCGGGGATTGCCTCTCCCGAACGTACTATGAGTATATCTCCCACGGCTATTTCATCGGCGGAAATTATCTTTTCCTCACCATCACGCTCGACACAAGCCGTCTTTGGTGCAAGGGAAATAAGCCTTGAAATCGCCTGACTTGTCTTGCCTTTGGCTCTCGCTTCGAGAAGCTTTCCCAGGGAAATAAGGGTCAGAATCATTGCAGCCGATTCAAAATACAAATCCATTGAATACTGCTCGATTATGCTGTAATCCGAAACGGAAAAGCCATAGGAAATTTTATATATTGCGTAAATTCCGTAGAGCACAGAAGCGCCAGAACCTATTGCAATAAGTGAATCCATATTAGGTGCGCCTTTAAACAGTGAACGGAATCCATTTTTAAAGTAATGGAAATTTACAAACACCACGGGAATACACAAAATGAACTGAGTAAAGGCAAAGGTCATAGCGTTATTGACAGAATGGAAAAATGACGGAAGCGGAAAGCCCATCATATGACCCATGGAAATATAAAAAAGCGGAACAGTAAATATTATGGAGATAATAAGCCGCTTTTTCATATCGACAATATGCTTTTCGACCTCTGAAATACCCTTTTCGGCAGAAACGCTTTTGCTATTTTCTCCGCTGCTTTGAGGACTGGCTCCATATCCGCCGCTCTCAACCGCTTTCACAATTTCACCGCTGCCTGTTTTGCTCTCATCATAAGTTACGGTCATTGAATTAGTAAGGAGATTTACCTCCGCCTTTTCTACTCCCTCAACACCGCACACGCTCTTTTCAACATGAGCGCTGCAAGCCGAACAGGTCATGCCAGTTACAGTATATTTTTCAGTTTTCATATTATCACCTGCCGTTATGTTATATTAATTATTTTTACTATCACATCATAAAGTCAAAGCGGCGCATTAATCTGCGCCGCCTCAAAACATTCTTTTCAGTTTAAGGGGACGCTCAGGCTTTCTTTTCGTAAACCCTTACATAGTCTACTAAAAATTCATAGGAAGTGTTTTTATCGTTTCCTTCGAGACTTCCGCTCCATGCTGTGACAAGTTCGCCCTTATCATTAAATTCCTGACCGGGATATACCTTGCCGTCCTTCGTTGTGCCCGATACTTCGCATGAAAGTATTATGTACTCTGCCACATGGGAAACGTTATTATACACCTTTGACGAATCTTCTTTATCCGGAGTCTGACTTACTCTCCATGTCTCGATTCCGTCAATGTAGAAAATATATTCATTCTCATTCCACTCTAAGCCGTAGGTATGATATGTATCATATAAATCTTCCATTGAAAAATGCTTTGAACCAAGACTCTTGAGATTGTCGCCGTAACCGTCTATATGTATCGCATGGGTTACGCTGTTCTGATAATCCGAATCTTTCATGTACATATACATGGACTCGAAAATATCAATCTCGCTTCCGTCATCGCCGCTTCCGGGAACATCATCTTTAAAGTTATTGACAGGCATCAGCCAGAATGCAGCCCATGCACCGTAGATTTTCGGCACCTTACACCTTGCTTCAAAATATCCGTATTTCTGAGAAAATCCCGTGGCTCCGTTTTCCGATGCAGTGGATTCAACTGCTCCTGTATACCATCCACTTCCAAGCTCTCCGTCTTCACGGTACTCTACCGCTATTCTGAGATTTGAGTCCTTTACGCTTACGGCGTCGTCAATCCAGTATCCGCCTCTTCTTTGTCCGCCTTCATCACAATAAGTCCAAACCTTTGTGTCAAGAGCGTCGCCGTCGAAATTATCCTCAAAGGTCAGCTCGTATCCAGAAAGGTCAATTTTATTGCTTTGCAAGTCCTTCATGTATACAAGGCTCTCATCTGCTCCGCAGCCTGAAAATAAAACAGAAACGGCGCACACACACGCAGCGGCAGAAGTTGCAATTTTTGCAGCTCTATTTCTTTTCATTTTTTATCCTCCGATTTACAGCTTAACTGTTACTATGATTTTTCCATATATTCAGTTTTCAAAACTTATTATATCATGGATTTGATTTTAAACAAGTTAGTCTTGACAAATTAATTATATTTTTGTTAAATTTGAGCAAGATTTCCATAAAAGAGCAGAATTTGTTATTGAATGAATTGAAAAATGTGATAAAATTTACTTTGTAAGATTATTTTGCTTTTTGTGGAGGTATATTTTATGGAACTTAAACTTCGTCCAAAAGAGGAATGTATGTTTGACGAGATTTCTCTCGGAGAAATTATGCTCAGACTCGATCCGGGCGATGCAAGAATTAAAACAGCCCGCAGCTTCAGAGTATGGGAAGGCGGCGGAGAATACAATGTTGCAAGAGGACTTAAAAGATGCTTTGGCCTTAAAACCTCAGTTGTAACAGCCCTTGCCGATAACGAAGTCGGCAGACTTATTGAGGACTTTGTATACCAGGGCGGCGTGGATGCTTCACTTATCAAGTGGTGCAAATATGACGGAATCGGCAGAACAGCGAGAAACGGCCTTAACTTCACTGAAAGAGGTTATGGCATCAGAGGCGCAGTAGGCGTTTCCGACAGAGGCAACACAGCTGCATCTCAGCTTAAGCCCGGCGATATCGACTGGGACTACATTTTCGGTACTCTCGGAGTAAGATGGCTTCACACAGGAGGAATTTTCGCAGCTCTTTCAGAGACCACAGCTCAGGTTGTAATCGAGGCTGTCAAGGCTGCAAAGAAATACGGCACTATCGTTTCCTACGACCTTAACTATCGTCCCTCACTCTGGAACG
The DNA here is from genome assembly GCA_900540535.1 of uncultured Oscillospiraceae bacterium. GTDB lineage: Bacteria > Bacillota > Clostridia > Oscillospirales > Acutalibacteraceae > UMGS263. The sequence goes on from UQGM01000042.1 coordinate 13,735, forward strand.
ATATCGGCGGAATCGAAAAAGCAAGAGAAGTCAATAAGGAAATTGCAAAATACATAGATGTTATGATAGGCAACGAAGAGGATTTCACAGCCTGCCTGGGATTTGAAATTGAGGGCAACGATGAAAACCTCAAGGAGCTGAACATAGATGGATATTTCAAAATGATAGAAAAGGCTGTTAAGGTATATCCCAATTTCAAGGCAGTTGCAACAACACTCAGAACTGTTAAAACAGCAACAGTAAACGACTGGAGCGCAATCTGCTGGGCTGACGGCAAGATTTACAGAGGACTTGAGCTTCCCGGACTTGAAATTTACGACAGAGTCGGCGGCGGCGATTCCTTTGCATCAGGTCTTATTTACGGACTTATGGAAACAGGCGATCCTCAGAAAGCGGTCAACTACGGCGTTGCACACGGAGCACTTGCAATGACAACTCCCGGAGATACCTCTATGGCAAGCCTTAAAGAGGTTGAGAGAATAGTCGGCGGTGCAGGCGCAAGAGTTCAGAGATAATTAAATCCAAACCCAACAGAAGGAGATAATATACAATGGATAAAGAAAAAGTAATTACCAGAATACTTGACGCAGGTATTGTTGCCGTTGTAAGAGCTGATTCAACAGACACTGCAAAGCGCATTACAGAGGCCTGCATCGAAGGCGGAGTTGCCGCAATCGAGCTTACATTCACAGTTCCCGGAGCTCAGAAGGTTATCGAAGAGCTTGCTGCTACATATTCCCCTGAGGACATCATCCTCGGAGCAGGTACTGTTATGGACAGCGCAACAGCAAGAATCGCAATGCTTTCCGGCGCTGAGTACATCGTAAGCCCCTACCTTGATCTTGATACAGTTAAGATGTGCAACCGCTACCGTGTACCGATTATGCCCGGTGTTATGAGTGTAAGAGAATGTGTAACTGCTATGGAAGCAGGAGCAGACATCCTCAAGGTATTCCCCGGCGATCTCTTCGGACCGAAGATCATCAAGGCAATTCACGGACCTATCCCCTATGCAAAGATGATGCCCACAGGCGGCGTTGACGTTGACAACGTTGCACAGTGGATTAAGGCAGGAGCTGTTGCAGTAGGAGCAGGAAGCTCACTTACCGCAGGAGCAAAGGAAGGCAACTACAAGAAGATCACCGAAACAGGTAAGCTTTTTGTAGAGCGCATCAAGCTTGCAAGAGCTGAAATGGCAAACAAATAATTAAATAAAAACAGATAAAACGAACCCCATGTGCTGACACATGGGGTTTTGTTGTTGAGATACTATTTAAATTTCCGACGCTGAAATAACAGTATGAATAGTGTTTAGTAAATTTCTGCTTCTTACCCGCACTTTGATAAACGAATAACTTTCGCCGCTCATGCTGCGGCGGTGCACCTACTTTTGTCCATAGCGACAAAAGTAGGCAAAAGCGCATTTGCGGCGGAGTCCCGCCGCCTTGCCAAAACAGAAAGCAGTAATCAGCGCAAGGTAGGTTTTCTCCCATACGCCCTCCAACGGCAGTTTGGAGGGTTTCGTTTTATCACCCTCATACAGTAAACGCTTTTCTACTGTCGAATCCTTTTCTCTTGCCGTCGGTTAGGCACAGCAAGCGTTCACCAATTCACGTCGGCAGTTTTAAGGGCTTTGTTTTATCACCAGCAAAGTGTAAACGCTTTACTACTTTCCATATTCTTTACTTTGCCGACGTGTGCGACTGTCTGTGGATTGGTTTTGTGTAGTTCTTTTGTTTTTGCTCTTGATTTTTAGTTTACATATAACTTTATCGCAGGCGATTATAGTTGTTCTTTGCCGTTACTTTGTGTGCATCTTGCCTGCAAGCTCAGCTTGCTGCCGACGTGTGCAACTGTCTGGGAGTTGGTTTTGTGGGGTTCTTGGGTTTTGTTTGAAAATATTTAAAATTTACTGTTACATAAACAAAACTAACTCCACGCTCACCCGGCAGAAATGAGAGTAAGCAGTGCGGGAGCCTTGCGGCTTTTCGCATTACTGTTAGCTGTTCGGAGAGAGAGGGAACGGAAAAGCTTTGCTTTTCCGTAAATTGCCGGCACCGACCCTTGCCGGCGATTTACCGAGACACCTTCTAAAGGCAATTAAACTTAAAGCGAAAACCGTCAAGGCGCATACATGCGTTTTTGGTACTTTTGTCGCTATGGACAAAAGTACGAATAACATAAAAAGTTTTCTGCTTGTTCAGGGTTCGATAAGATGTTTTATTTAAAATTCTACTTCTTTCCGCTCCTTCTTTATTAAACAAAATGCCTGCAACAGAGTACAATCCGTCGCAGGCATTCTTATTTTCTGTAAGTATTTATGCGTAATGAACCCCATCACACTGACAGGTTTAATCTGCAAAGTCATCCAATTCGAAATCTTCCGCCCAGTTAGCATTGGCTCCGGGTGCTGTGCGGAATGCTTCAATCTGCTTTTTCGCTTCTTCAATGTTTTCAGCGGGAACTACCAAAAGGCACTCTACTCCCTTATCCTTTGGAATTTCCATCTGATTGTTTTCGTCAAGCTCCGCTTCAACAGGCGCTCCTTTTTCGGTATCATAACGGAACTTTATAATAAATGTACTGAAGTCTTTTTTCAGAGCGATGTCTGTACTTCCATGGACAACTGCATATTCGCAGTCCTCATTATCGCTGAAAATGACCAATACATCCGATACTCTTTTACCGTCAATAAAAAGTCCGTCCTCAAGCCGTCCGACAAACTGCTCCTTGTGCTCTTTCATCTGCTTTATGTATTTTCCTTTGAGCTCTACTGTGCATTTTTTAGGCTCGGTTTCGTCCTCAAAAAGCAGAAGTCCCCCATAGGTTTTGTCTATCGCTTCTTCATGGGGAGTTACAAGATACTGTATTCCCACTCCCGCTGCCGTAATAACGCACACAGCTATAACAGCTATAAGAATTTTAGTGGTTTTCTTCATTTTACATTCCCCTTTCGGAATAATCTTCCTTTCGGTCATCCTTAAGGTTAACCGAATGTGTCATGCTATTGCCACATTGGCATCTCCTCCAAAGGTCATTTCTTACGGGAAACTGTCAATAACCTATAAAATTCTCACTTTCTGCTGCATTATATCATATATATTTTATAACCGCAACCTTACTTAGACAAAACAAAACCCGCCTGAAATTCAGACGGGTTTAACTGACTTCAAATTATGAAAACGTATCTGTAATTATTCAATTACTTTATAACTCTTACTCTGAGAACACCATCAACAGCGCTGATAGCTGAGATAACAGCATCTGTTACATCACCGTCGGTATCAATTGCAGTGTAAGCATAAGCCTTTTTTGACTTATTTACCATGTTGTCGATGTTTACGTTTTCGGCAGTGATTGCAGCTGTAATCTGGCTGATCATTGTGGGAACATTGCGGTGAATTACGCAGATTCTTGTTCCGTTTACTGCGCCAAGCTCAACAGCGGGCATATTGACGGAGTTTTTGATTTCGCCTCTTTCAAGATATGCCTTAACTTCATCGGCTGCCATTCTTGCGCAGTTGTCCTCAGATTCAGGTGTTGATGCGCCAAGGTGAGGAATTGCGATAACTCCGTTTACTCCGATAAGGTCATCGGAGGGGAAGTCAACAACATAAGCGGCTACCTTACCTGTGCCGATTGCTTCAATAAGGTCTGCGTTATTTACAAGTCCGCCTCTTGCAAAGTTGAGGATTCTCACGCCGTCCTTCATCTTTTTGAGAGTATCGGCGCAGACAAGATTCTTTGTCTCATCTGTGAGAGGAACGTGAACTGTAATATAATCACAATTTTCATATATTTCGTCAAGAGTTTTTGCATGGTGGATTGAGCGTGAAAGATTCCATGCAGCGTCAACTGAAAGATAGGGGTCATAGCCGTAAACTTCCATGCCGAGACCCTTTGCTGCGTTAGCTACAAGGATACCGATAGCGCCAAGGCCGATAACGCCAAGCTTCTTGCCGCTGATTTCGGGACCTGCAAAAGCGGACTTTCCTTTTTCAACAAGCTTGCCTACTGCATCTCCCTCACCTTTAAGGGTCTTGCACCAGTCGATTGCAGGCACAACCTTTCTTGAAGAAAGGAGAAGTGCACAGATTACAAGCTCTTTAACTGCGTTTGCATTTGCACCGGGTGTATTGAAAACAACAACGCCCTTTTCGCTGCATGCATCAATCGGAATATTGTTGACGCCGGCGCCTGCTCTTGCAATTGCTACAGTCTTTTCGGAAAGCTCCATTTCATGCATTGAAGCGGAACGAACCATAATTGCATCGGGGTTTTCCATTTCGTTTGCACAGGTGTAATCAGCGGGATCAAGACGTCCCAGACCTACCTGTGAAATTTTATTTAAAGTTAAAATATTGTACATTTCAATCACACTCTCTGTATTGTTTAAATTTTAATCAGGCGTTTTCCTCTTCAAACTTCTTCATAAAAGCTACAAGCTTTTCAACACCCTCAATGGGCATTGCGTTATAGATAGAAGCTCTCATACCGCCAACTGTTCTGTGACCCTTAAGGTTTACAAAGCCCTGTGCCTCAGCCTCTTTGATGAACTTTGCATTGAGCTCGTCGCTGTCTGTTACGAAAGGTACGTTCATAAGTGAACGATCCTCAGGAACAACGGTGCCTCTGAACATCTTGCTGGAATCAAGGAAATCATAGAGAATCTTCGCTTTCTTCTCATTTCTCTCCTTCATCTTCTCAAGTCCGCCGAGAGATTTGATCCACTCGAGAACAAGCTTGCAGATGTAAATTGTATAGCAGGGAGGAGTATTGTAAAGTGAATCGTTATCAGCCTGAATCTTGTAGTTCATCATTGTGGGAGTGATATCTCTCTGCTTGCCGAGCATATCCTCACGGATGATTGCAATTACAAGACCTGCAGGAGCAACATTCTTCTGAGCTCCGCCGTAAACCATTGCGAACTTTGAAACGTCAATGGGCTCTGAAAGGAAGCAGGATGAAATATCTGCAATAAGCGGAACATCGCCTGTATCGGGAAGCTCATGATAAACAGTTCCGTAAATTGTGTTGTTCATGCATATGTATGCATAGTCTGCTTCGGGATCGAAATCCTCTCTCTTTGTCTTGGGGATATATGAGAAGGTCTTATCTTTTGAAGAAGCTACAACTCTTGCCTCGCCGTATTTGCATGCCTCCTGGTAAGCCTTGTTTGCCCACTGACCGGTGATGATGTAATCAGCTTTTCCGCTTCCATTCATGAAGTTAAGGGGAATTGCTGAGAACTGTGCAGATGCGCCGCCCTGAAGGAAGAGAACCTTATAGTTATCGGGGATATTCATAAGCTCTCTGAGAAGAGCCTCAGCGTCCTTGATTATCTTGTCGAAAACCTTTGAACGGTGTGACATCTCCATAACGGACTGACCGCTGCCCTCATAGTCGAGCATTTCGGAAGCTGCTTTTTTGAGCACCTCTTCGGGAAGCATTGAGGGGCCGGCAGAAAAATTGTAAACTCTTGACATAATGTAAAACCTCCGGTTTTAATAATTGTTTCGCAAAAATATAATATGCGCTTTCAAAGATAATGTTTTCGCGCGTTGAATTTATTATAGGCTTTTTAATTCGCTAAAGTCAATAGATTGTTAAAGAATTAACATCAAAATTTGAGATTTTTTTGCGTTTTTCTTATACTTGTTTATATTTTTAACAATCTTTCTGGTAGAATATGAGTTTATTTTCTAAAAACGAAATTTATCTCTTTTACGATTTATTTCCGTAAAGCAAAATTTGTACATCTTTTTGTCAAAATCCTTTCAGAAGCAAATGTATTTATGCATAAAAAGATTGTAAAATCAAGTTTTTTATTATACAATATATGCAAATGAATTTTATCCACTTTAAACTGTAGAGCGGAGGTAAATATATGACAGTTGAAAAAATAAAAGAACTTCTTTCGGCACAGGTTATCTGCGGTGAGGAAAGCCTCAGCCGTGATGTGCATACAGCCTGCGGCAGCGACATGATGAGCGACGTTCTGGCTTTCGTCAAAGATCAGGCAGTGCTCCTTACAGGTCTTGTAAATCCCCAGGTGGTCAGAACCGCCGAAATGATGGATATGTGCTGCATTGTGTTCGTAAGGGGCAAAAAGCCCGATGATTCAATAATCAACCTCGCCCGTGAAAGGGATATTGTGCTTCTTTGCACAACCTATGAGATGTTTACCTCCTGCGGAATCCTCTACCAGAACGGTTTAAGAGGAGGCAGCGGAAAATAATGAATTCAGTAAAGCTTCACTATGATGTACCGGGAGACGATTTTACCCGTGCGGGAGAAGCCTCCGGATGCGTAAAAAAGATGCTCAAGGAGATAGGTCTTGAGCCGGATATTATAAGAAATGTTTCAATAGCCATGTATGAGGCGGAAATAAACATGGTAATCCACGCCGGAGGAGGACGTGCCGACGTTGAAATAACCCCCGATTACATAGAGGTTATCCTCTCCGACGACGGCCCCGGAATCAAGGACGTTGAGCTTGCCATGCAGGAGGGCTATTCCACCGCCCCCGATAACGTCCGTTCTCTTGGCTTCGGCGCAGGCATGGGTCTGCCGAATATTAAAAAGTACAGCGACGAAATGAAAATAGATACCGAAATAAACGTAGGCACTACAATTACCCTTAAATTCTATCTTCATTAACTCCACGGAGGTACAAAATGGATAAATTTTTCCATTCGGTCCGCCTTGATGCTGATAAATGCAAGGGATGCACCAACTGCATCAAGCGATGCCCCACGGAAGCTATAAGAGTTCGTGCCGGAAAGGCAAGCATCATTTCCGAAAGGTGTCCTTGATTTGGATACTGCCATATCCCACGGCGGAGCTGCGCAACAATATGGAAAACTTTGAAACCTATTATGATGAAATCGAGATATGCGGCAGCGCGGCCAGCAGCCATCCAAAAGGCGCTTTTCAAATTCGCAACCGGCAGATGGTGAAGCGAAGCAATCTCGTTGTATTCTATGTGGACCATACAGGCGGCGGAGCTTATCAGACCATGCGCTATGCGCAGAAAGAAAAAAAGAATATACTAAATCTTGCTGGGGAAGGATACGGAGAAAAAGAATGAGCGCCATCATCTTTCGGTGATGGCGCTCATTTTCAGTAGCAGTAGTAGGCGCTGTGGGAATGTGTGTAAACGGTCAAAGGGGCGGCGCTGTGGGAAACAGTGTTTGCGGGCTGTGGGAAAGCTGACAGCTTTTCCATCAGGTCGTAAATATTTGTTTTCCATCGGTGGAGCGGCCGTTTTCCACATTTCCATAGTGCTATTCTGGAATATAGGAAGTCCCTCTTGTTATGAACAGTCGATAGATGGTCAAGGGAATATACCAGGTAGACACCAGCAGTCGCCAGACCAGGACGAAACCGCCGATCACTCCGCCAATAATAAAGTTCAGCAGAAACAACGGAAGGGCGGTTCCCAAAGAGCCGCCCGGCACGATCCAGGCAAACATCCGTGGGATGCCAAAAGGCAGACCGCAAAGGATGAACAGCCATACATAGTCGGTGACTCCATCTTTTGTGCAGACGGATTTGAAAATGCAGTACAGCAAAGCCGCCACCGCCACGGGCAGCACGCTCTTTTTGAAAAACTCTTTGATTACTTCGGATTTCGTCACAGTCAGCACCTCCATTCCTGGTTCCATTATATCAGCCGGATAACCATGCGCCCAGGGGTTTTGCAAAGACTGTCAAAAGCGCCCAATCCCCGTTACTCCAAGTCGTTGCTCCGCTGCCGCTGCTGTTCCTGTTCCTTCGGCCTTTCCAGCAGGGCGTCCACATTCTGGCGGAGGGTGTCATATTCCTTTTCCTCCCGTTGTATCTTCCGAAGTTCCGTTTGCAGGGCGGCCTTGCGGGCGGAGAGTCCTTCCAGTTCTGCTTTCACCTTATCGGAGGAAGGAAGTTTGGTGAGCCCGGTGGCGCATGCCACTTCCATCGACTTTCGGATGGAGCTTATA
>UQGM01000043.1 GCA_900540535.1 uncultured Oscillospiraceae bacterium
GTTAAGGTTTTCAAAAGAAATCACAAAACTTTATCTTTGTTCAGTTTTCAGGGTGTAAAAATTCCAGCGAAGCTATTGAAGCTTCGCTGTTTTTATTTGTCCAAAAGGTTATTTACCTTTAATTTTTGGTTTTTTAAAAGAATTTACAATTTATTAAAGTATTATGATTGACTTACGCTTTTAATTGTTGTATCATAATCAGTAAGATGTATTTATTGTATTGGCAGTAATGGGCATTTTTTCATTCATATATTTAAGTATGTTGAAATTTGCCGTTATTTATTATGTTTATTAGCAGCAATTTTTGCTGTACAATTTAATAAGGAGAGGTGTTAATAAGTTATGCTTATGGAACATTCAATCAAAAGTCAGTCTGCAAAATTCAAGGCTCTGTGTGACGAGAACCGTCTGAAAATTGTTGAGCAGCTTAGGGAAGGACAGAAATGTGCCTGCGAGCTTCTTGATATTTTGAATATCACTCAGCCCACACTGTCTCATCACATGAAAATCTTATGTGAGAGCGGTTTGGTTGAAGGCAAAAAAGATGGCCGCTGGATGCATTATTCTTTAAACGAAGGCGAATTTTCAGACCTTAGAAGTTACATAGATATTCTTATGGGTTGATTTAGGTTAGTATAAGAGGCCGCTGAAGCGGCTTTTTATATGGAATTAAAATAGATGATTATCTATATATAACAAGGAAATATGTCTTTAGTTTGGAATTTTATACAGACACAGATTCTTGGAATGAAATGGCTCAGTGATCTTGTGGAGGGACTTCTGCACCTTTGCGGTATGGATGTATCGTCATCCATTGGGGGAATAATACACTTTTTTATTTATGATACAATTAAAATTTTTATTTTGCTTACAGTTTTGATTTTTCTTGTATCATATATTCAAAGTTATTTTCCCCCTGAGCGTACCAAAAGGATTTTAGGCAGATTCAAAGGTATATGGGCGAATATTCTTGCCGCACTTTTGGGAACGGTTACTCCTTTTTGTTCCTGTTCTTCAATTCCGCTTTTTATCGGTTTTACAAGAAGCGGACTTTCCAGCGGTATCACTTTTTCTTTTCTGATTTCTTCTCCCCTTGTGGATTTAGGCTCTCTTATTCTCCTAACCAGTATTTTCGGTATTAAAATTGCCGCTGCATATGTTATTGTAGGTCTGATTCTCGCTGTTGCAGGCGGATATATTATAGAAAAATCCGGCATAGGAAAACATGTGGAAGATTTTGTAAAGAACGGAAACAGTGTTGATGGCGAAATGCTCACATATTCCTTTAAGGAAAGATTAAAATATGCCTTTGATCAGGTTACAGGCACTGTCAAAAAAGTTGCTCCCTATATTTTATTCGGAGTGGGAATTGGAGCTGCAATCCATAATTTTATTCCCGAAGATTTTGTAGTGGCAGCTTTAGGCGAAGATAAATGGTATTCCGTACTTATTGCGGTTGTTGTAGGCGTTCCCATGTATGCGGATATTTTTGGAACGGTTCCTGTTGCTGAGGCTTTATTTACAAAGGGCGCCGGAATCGGTACAATTTTAAGTTTTATGATGAGTGTAACTGCTCTTTCTCTGCCGTCTATAATAATGCTCAGAAAGGCAGTCAAGCCAAAGCTTCTGGCGTTTTTCGTGTTTATTGTAACGGTGGGTATAATCATAATTGGTTATACTTTCAATAGTTTATCCTATTTGTTTGTTTAAAATAATATTTAAGAGGTGTTAGTATGGGACTTTTCAGTTTTGGTAAAAAGAAAATTAGTGCAGATATAAATGAGGAACCTGTGCTCAGCGGAAAATATATTGCAGTGCTGGGCAGCGGATGCAGTAAGTGTCAGGCTTTTGAGGAAAATGTAAAATCCGCTCTTTCGGAAATGGGCATTGAGGAACCTGTCTACCATGTAAGAGATTTTGCAAAAATTGCTGAGTACGGAGTAATGACCACTCCTGCCCTTGTAATTGACGGTGAGGTTGCCGCATCCGGCAAAGTGCTTTCTGCAGAGGAAGCAAAGCAGATACTCAGTGAAAAGCGGAGTAAGTGATATGAAAAAGGTTGCGTTTATCTGTGTCCATAACTCATGCAGAAGTCAGATGGCTGAAGCTTTCGGCAAAGCCCTTGCAAGTGATGTTTTTGAAAGCTTTTCCGCCGGTTCTGAGATTAAGGGAAAAGTAAACCATGATGCCGTTAGAATTATGAAAGAGTATTTCGGCATTGATATGTCGGAGCATACTCCCAAAACCATAGATAAAATTCCCGTACCTGATATAGCCATTTCCATGGGCTGTGGAGTTCACTGTCCCTATATCGGCAGGGGATTTGACGAGGACTGGGCGCTTTCTGATCCAACAGGAAAAGATGATGCTGAGTTTATAGAGACAGCGGAAAAAATAAGGGAAAATATCCTGCGTCTTAAAAGTGAATTGTGTGAATCTAAATAATGCTGCTTTGAGTGGATATACACCAGCTCATATCTCTGTATGCTGCCGGTTGAAAGCAATAAAATAAGCCGATTAAAGGTGTCCTTAACCGCAGGTCGAGTAAACTAAACCGTCAGTGGGTTTAGTGGAAGCAAATAAAATGATATAATTCGGATACTTTAATAAAAGGAGTCCTGAATCGATGAAAAAAACTTTCGGTGCAATGATTGCGCAGCTACGTAAGGATAACAATATGACACAGGCTGAGTTAGCTGAGAAAATGGGAGTTACTGATAAGGCTGTTTCAAAATGGGAGCGTGATTTGTCTTTTCCCGATGTAAGTTCCATTCCGAAGCTTGCGGAAATTTTCGGTGTGTCGGTGGATACCCTTATGCAGGTTAAAAGCAGCACAAATGTGAAGACATCTGGCGGCAAAACTTCCCAATTAATAGAGCTGATTTTTAACTGTGTGGCGCTGGCCATGGGAGTTGCGGTGACTGCACTGTTAGTGATGGATCAGATTGATACACGTTCAGCAGTGGCTATACTTGGTATAGGCCTTGCAAGTCTCGCTTTGGCGCAGCTTTCTAAAAATAAATAAAGACAAAAAATAACCCATCACAGCGTAATTAAACTGTGATGGGTTTTTCATAACTGTTTACTGGGGCATACCGCCTGTAAGAGTTGACATCATGCTCTTTTTCTTTTTCTTAGGCTTGTACAGAGGCGGATTTGCAAGCTTTTTCTTTGCCTTTTTACCGGCTGCTGAACTGAGATATTTGTTTACAGCGATAACCGGATCTGCAAGGTAATCTTCCATATAAGCTTTAGCGTTTTCGATAAGCTGGGGATCGTTATCCATTTTACCGAGGATTGTAACGCAGATAAGGCTCTGAGTCTCGTTTGTACCGTCATCAAAAACAGAGTTGAGAATATTGAAGAGCTTCTTCATCTTCAGCTTGTCATTCTGTCTGATTGTGTCGATAATCACCTTTGTGCCGTACTTGTCGAAAAACTCTTCTGCAAGGAAACGGTCATAAGTTTCGATATTTGCACGGTAGTAGGGTTTAAGCTCAGGATATGCACCGCAAAGTCTGTTTGCAAGGCTGTTGGGGTCATATGCCATTGTGCCGCTCTTTGCAGCTGTCTTGGAAACTGGAGGCGGAAGTTTTTTCTTAACAACAGCCTGTTTTGTTCCGAAAACTCCTGTAAGAGTGTCAACAGCTTCGTTGGTGATATATTTAAGGTCTGTTTCGTCAGCTGTTTCGCTGTCAAAATAAGTTGATGAAAGGGTCTTGAAATCGGAATCCTCAACCTCTTCGGGAAGAGTGTTTGCAAACATAACGTTTATAAGTTTTTCGCTGTGCTCAATTTTAACAACGCCCTTTTTACCCTCGTAAACAATGCGTTCTTTGCCGTTCTCACTGAACATGGGAAGCTCGTTTGCCTTGACTCCTGCCGGAAAAACTGCTTTAAAGCCGTTATCCGCCATAAGCTCCTCAAGTCCCTTGGAAACTGCGGAAAATAATTTTGAAACCTCTGTCATTGTGGCATCTCCTTGTTTTTTCTATCTTGAAAATATAAGAACGTACAATATGGCAGTATATATTCTGCATTATATCACAGCTGAAGCGTAAAAGAAAGACCCATAAGAAAAATTAACATTTAAATTGCCGTAAATGCATTACAAATCATATAAAATTCGGTTATCGGAGCTCTTTAATCATTATAAGACAGGGATTTTTTCCGTCTCGAATTTTAAACAGAATAAATTTCATTAAAAGATCTATATTTCGGCTTTTGACTTTATATTAATCCCTTTAAACAATTGCGAATAAACCATGTATGTGGTATTATATATTATTATGGCAGGAGTGCCGTTTAATAGCAAAAATGGTAAGCCTCTTACAATAAATAAAGAAAGGAAGCGAAAGCTGTAAGGCGTATAAAAGTCATATAAGCTTTTGCAGGGCGGTTAAGATGAAAAAAGCACTTGTGATTTTCGGCGGTGTATCCAGCGAACATTCAATTTCTCTTATGTCTGCCGAATCAATTCTCAGAAACATACCTACCGATAAATATGAGGTTATAAAAATGGGTATCACCTCAGACGGACGCTGGTATCTTTTTAACGGTGATATTTCCCTTTTAAAGGATGACAAATGGGCTTCACCGGAATACTGTACACCGGCTTTTGTATCCCCTGACGCATCTGTTCACGGAATAGTTGTTCTCCATGACGGAAAATATGAGGAAATCTATATAGACGTTGCTTTCCCGGTACTTCACGGAAGAAACGGTGAGGACGGCACAATTCAGGGACTTTTCACTATGGCTGGTATTCCCTTTGTTGGATGCTCCTGTGCATCCTCTGCTGTGTGCATGGATAAAGCCTTTACGAACGCTCTTGCAGATGCCGCAGGAATCGACCAGGCAAAATGGGTTGCGGCTAATAAAAGGGATTATGAGCTTCATCCTCTGTGCATAATCGAGAGAGCTGAGGAAAAATTAGGTTATCCCATTTTTGTAAAGCCGGCAAATGCAGGTTCATCTGTGGGTGTGGGAAAAGCCGATAACCGTGACGAGCTCTGCGCTGCAATGGAGAATGCATTTAAAGAGGATGAAAAGATAGTCCTTGAAGAGACAGTAATAGGCAGAGAGGTTGAGTGCGCAGTTCTCGGCAACGAAGACCCCATAGCTTCCGATATAGGCGAAATTGTAGCCTGCAACGAGTTTTACGATTTTGATGCAAAATATGTTGAGGACAGCGAGCTTCATATTCCCGCACATCTTCCCAAGGAGAAGAGGGACGAAGTAAGAGAAGCTGCTGTAAAGGCATATAAAGCACTTGGCTGCTCAGGACTTGCAAGAGTGGATTTCTTTGTAAGAGAGAGCGACGGCAAGGTAATGCTCAATGAGCCCAATACAATTCCGGGATTCACTTCAATCAGTATGTATCCAAAGCTTTTTGACGCTGCGGGAATCCCCTATCCGGAGCTTCTTGACAGACTCATGAGCCTTGCAATGGAAAAGTGGGAGAAATAAAAAGGGTCGGTGACCATGAAAAAGGAAGTAATAATTGATATTAACGCCTTTGCGGGAAATGAGGAAGAAACAATAATCGTCACTACCGACGGATTTTTCGAGGGAGATGGTGAAAACTTCACTCTTTCCTATTCTGAGGGCGGAGAGCTAAAGGGAAGCGAAACCACCTTGCAGGTTGAAAACGGCGGAGAGTCCGTAAAAATGACAAGGCGTGGCGAATACACCTCACAGCTTTTCTTGGAAAATAAAAAACGTCATATGTGCATTTACTCCACCCCTTACGGACAGATGCAGATGGCGATTTATACAAACTATATTATATCCGACGTAACCGAAAAAGGCGGAAGCCTTGAAATGGATTACATTATAGATTTTGGAAATCAGATTACGGAAAATCACATGATGATAAAAATACGGGAGGCGTAAAGATGTCAAAAATAGTTAAGGAAACTGAAAATTCAATAAAGACAGCGGTAGTCGAGGCAATAAAGGCGGCAATAGCAAAGGGTCAACTCCCTGAGGGAGAAATCCCCGAGGTAAACGTAGAGGTTCCCGCAGACAGGGCAAACGGAGATTTCTCCACCAATGCTGCAATGATTTCTGCAAGAGCATTCCGCTGTGCTCCTAAGAAGATTGCAGACGCAATCAAGGAGAACATTTCTCTTGAGGGCACATATCTCGAAAAGTGCGAAACAGCAGGTCCCGGCTTTATTAACTTCTATCTTAAAGACAGCTATTACGGAGCAATTCTCCGTGACGTTAAGGAGTGCGGCTCGGATTATGGCCGTTCTGATTACGGCAAAGGCGAAAAGGTAATGCTAGAGTTCGTCTCTGCAAACCCCACAGGACCCATGCATATGGGTAATGCCCGTGGCGGTGCTTTAGGTGACTGCCTTGCAGCTGTTATGGAGAGAGCGGGATATAATGTAAGCCGTGAGTTTTATATTAACGACGCAGGTAATCAGATTGAAAAATTCTCTTCATCCCTTGATGTCCGTTACCGTCAGCTTTTTGTAGGTGAAGAGAATGCACCTCTTCCCGAGGACTGCTATCAGGGACTTGACATCAAAGAGCTTGCCGAAGAGTTTAAGGAGATAAACGGCGACAAATACATGGACATCTCCGAAGAGGAGCGCAAAAAGGCTCTTGTAGACTTTGCCCTTCCCAAGAATATTGCGGCAATGAAAGCTACAATGGCAAAGTACAGAATTGAATATGATAAGTGGTTCCATGAAAGCACCCTTCATGAGAGCGGAGAGGTTATGAAAACCGTTGAACTTCTCAAGGAAAAGGGACTTACCTATGAAAAGGACGGAGCCGTTTGGTATAAGAATAAAGAGGTAAGCGAAAAGAGACTTCTTGCCGAGGGCAAAACTCAGGAGGAGATTGACCGTCTTGAGCTCAAAGATGATGTTCTCATCCGTGCCAACGGCAATCCCACATATTTTGCGGCAGATATCGCATATCATCGCAATAAGCTTGTAACAAGAGGATTTGACAAGGCAATTGACATCTGGGGCGCAGACCACCACGGCCACGTTGCCCGTATGAAAGGCGCTCTTGAATCAATCGGCATTGATCCATCAAGACTCGATATAATCCTTATGCAGCTTGTCCGCCTTATGAAGGACGGTCAGGTTGTAAGAATGTCAAAGAGAACAGGTAAATCCATTACCCTTACAGATCTTCTTGAGGAAATCCCCGTAGATGCAGTACGTTTCCTCTTCAATATGCGTGAGGCAGGCTCACAGATGGATTTTGACCTTGACCTTGCAGTTGAGACAAGCTCACAGAATCCCGTTTACTACTGCCAGTACGCTCATGCACGTATTTGCAGCATACTTAAAAAATCCGCCGCTCAGGGAACTGAGCTTCGTGATGTAACCGACGAAGAGCTGCTTCTGCTCTGTGCACCCGAAGAGCGTGAGCTTATCCGTCACCTTGCCGCCCTTACTGATGAAATCGTACTTTCCGCAAAGAACTACGACCCGGCAAGAATCACACGTTATGTTATAGAGCTTGCAACACTTTTCCACAAGTTCTACAACAGCTGCCGTGTTACCTGCGAGGATGAATCACTTATGCAGGCAAGACTTTTCCTTTGCGTATGTGTAAGGGATACAATCCGCAACATTCTCGAAATGTTCCGCATTACCGTTCCCGAATCAATGTAATAAATTAAAAGCAATATATATAGAAATGGTGGTTTGAAAGATGGAGTTTACATTTTCAGACAGAATTGCGGCCCTGCAGCCTTCCGCAATCCGTGAAATTTTAAAGGCTACCGCAGACCCGGAAATCGTACCCTTTGCCGCAGGAAACCCGGCTCCCGATGCATTCCCGGTAGATGCAGTCCGTGAGATAACTGCGGACATTATGGCAAACGATCCCATAACCGCTCTTCAGTACGGCGTAACTGAGGGCTATGAGCCTCTTAAAAAGACTGTTGCCGCTTACATGAAGAAAAAGCACAATGTGGGCAGAGATTTTGACAGCATCATTATCACTTCCGGCGCACAGCAGATTATGGACCTTGCCACAAAAGTACTCGTAAATGAGGGAGATACTGTCATCTGTGAAGCTCCGTCTTTTATCGGTTCCCTTAACTGTTTCAGAGCTTATAACGCAAAGCTTGCAGGTGTTCCCGTTGAAGCAGACGGAATGGATACCGAAAAGCTCGAAGAGGTACTTAAAACCGAGAAAAACGCAAAGTTTATCTATACAATTCCCAACTTCCAGAACCCGTCGGGAGCTACAATGTCCCTTGAAAAGAGAAAGGAAGTTTACCGCCTTGCCAAAAAGTACGGTGTGCTCATCCTTGAGGACAACCCCTACGGAGATCTGAGAGTCAGCGGCGAGCATATTCCTCCCATCAAGAGCTTTGACGAAGACGGCATAGTAATTTATGCAGGCTCATTCTCAAAGATTCTCTCACCCGGTATGCGTGTAGGTTATGTTATCGCTCCTGCAGAGCTTATAGCAAAGATGACCGTCGGCAAGCAGACAAGCGACGTTCACACCACAATGCTCTGCCAGATGATCGTTGAGCGCTGGATGAATAACTACGACTTTGAGGGACACATTCAGAAAATCTGCGGCATTTACAAGAAAAAGCTTGACCTTATGTGCTCACTTCTTGACAGCGAGCTCGGCGATTTTGTAACATACCACAAGCCCGATGGCGGACTGTTCATCTGGTGTAAGCTTCCCGAAAAGGTTGATATGATGGATTTCTGCCGCAAGGCAGTTGAGCAGAAAGTGGCAGTTGTGCCCGGTTCTGCATTTATGGTTGACGAAAGCGCAAAGACAGATTGTTTCCGTATAAACTTCTCAACACCCACTGATGAAAAGATTGTCGAGGGTATGAAGCGTCTTTCAAAGGCAGCCGATTTTTACAGATAAGGGAGAGGTAAAAAGTGGAAAACAGCGTACAGCCAAAAGAGCGTGTTTTAAGCGCAATTCAGCCCACAGGTATGCCCACTCTCGGCAACTACCTGGGAGCACTTAAAAACTGGAAAAACATGAGCGAGGACTACGACTGCCTTTTTGCCGTTGCAGACCTCCATTCAATAACAGTCAGAACAACTCCCGCCGATTTAAGACGCAGGTCAATTGAGATGTATGCAATGCTCATGGCAATCGGCCTTGATCCGGAGAAGAATATTCTCTTTGTCCAGAGCCATGTGCCGGCGCACTCACAGCTTGGCTGGATTCTCAACTGCTACACCCAGTTCGGCGAGGCTTCAAGAATGACTCAGTTCAAGGATAAATCCGCAAAGCATGCCGATAACGTAAACGTGGGACTTTTTGCATATCCCACCCTTATGGCGGCGGATATTCTTCTTTATCAGACTGACTATGTGCCAATCGGAGAGGATCAGAAGCAGCATCTTGAGCTTGCGAGAAACGTAGCTGAGAGATTCAACGGTCTTTACAGTGAGACTTTCAAGGTTCCGAAGCCCTTTATCGGCAAGGTAGGGGCGAGAATAAAGTCCCTTCAGGAGCCGGAAAAGAAGATGAGCAAATCCGACACCAACGCAAAGGGATTTATCTCCCTTGATGATTCTTCCGATGTTATCGCAAAGAAAATAAAGTCAGCGGTTACGGATTCCGAGGGATGCGTCCGCTTTGCCGAGGGCAAGGACGGTATCAACAACCTTATGGGAATTTACTCCTGCTGCACAGGCAAGACCTTTGAGGCAATCGAAGCAGAGTTTGCCGGCAAGGGATACGGCGATTTCAAGGGAGCAGTGGCAGAAGCTGTTGTTGAAGAGCTTCGTCCCGTTCAGGAAGAGTTCGTCCGTCTTATGGGAGATAAAGCATATCTCGAAAAGTGCGCTAAAGAGGGAGCAGAAAAGGCAAACCGCATAGCCTACAAGACCCTTTCAAAGGTAATGCGCAAGGTAGGTTTCTGGCAGGCAAACTGAGTTTGCATCCAAGTCGCACACGCACTTACATAAAACAATAGACATTCCCGCCTGCGTTTGGGTTTTTCCTGGACGCAGGTTTTATTTTTGCTGAGTCGGCACTTGTTTTGTACATCAAACACAGGTATCGAGCAACAACAACTTCCCGTAAAATTCACATAACAAATAAATCCGTATGTCTCGATTAAAATCAAAGCATACGGATTTTTATTTGTCCTTTTATATCAGCTTTTAAATTCTTCTGCAAAAATTCTGTCTGCCTCCATGAGCTTTTCGCAATATGCCTTATATGAAGGGCTGAGAACCTTGATTGCAGGGAGAAAAATATCATAATATCCACTTTCGCTGCTTATTTTCTTAAAAAACTCATTTAGTTTGAAAGCGGGGGAGCTTTTATACTCTTCGCTTTCTTTCATTTGCCGGTAAAGCTCTATATTTTCACGGTTCTCCTCAAAATACTTTTTTGGATTTTCAACTGTCTCTTGCAGATTTTTTGACATCTTTTCTGCAAAGTTCATATCCATTTCCTTTGTTATCTCATAGATGAATTTACGCAGATCATCCGGAATGTCAATTTTAAGATTGTCAAGAAACAAAACAGCTGTATCAAAAGCCTTTTGCTGTTCAGGCGTAGTTATGGGATCATTTAAAAACGGTGCAAAATGAATGGTGAGATACTGTCCGTAAAAACCCGGAAAACAGTTTAAAAGGCGACTGAGCACAGAATTTTTTCTTTCAAGGGTTCTGACTTCCTCCTGAATTTTATCCCAGTCTGCTTTTTCTGAAAGCTCTTTAAGAATCTTTTCTTTTGCTTTAAGAGTTTCCGTTTCAAAAGCTTTTCTGTCTATGATTTTTTGAAATTCATCATATTTTTCACCGGATAAAAATTCCTTTATCTCCGCTACCGATAATCCGAGACTTCGCAGAACTGATATTTTCCTGAGTTTTGTCACGTCTTCGGGGGAAAAACTGCGGTATCCGTTTTCTGAGATTTCCGGACTTATAAGCCCCTGTTCCTCGTAATACTCTATTGCTTTTTTTGTAGTCCCGACTTCTTTTGCCGCTTCACCTATGAGCATTTTTATCACCTCATTGACTATATTTTAATCCATACCCCAAGGTGACAGTCAATAGGTTCTTAAATGAAATATAAAATTAATTCTGTCAGTTTACCGCATCGATAAAGAAATAATTAACGTGTCCTTTCGGTTTTCTTATTACGGGAGTATCAGTAAAGCTTTCATAAAAAATTCCGAATTCTCCCTCGTATTCCTCTTTCCATGGTTTGTTTTTTCCGCAGTAGTGGATTATGCTTGTATTTTTCCGTACCCATGAAAAATCAATTCTGTCACGTTTCGGACTTGTTTTGTTATAAAGCTTAAAGTAATTTTCATCAAGATTATATTTTAAGGGACTGAAATAAACTGTCTTTTTGCTGTACATTCCGTTTATTACGTCCTGATCGGCAAAATAAAGCTTATCTCCGTTTTTGTCTATGTATTTTAGAATTTCTTCCCGGCTGTGCTCTTCTCTTATCTTATTAAGATTCATTAACAGTACGCCGGAGTTTATATATTGTGACTTGCGGCACATTCTCAGACGGATGCGGTTTATAAACTGGGAGCCAGGAATACCATGACTTGCTCCTGCGAAGCAGTTTTCCTGAAGATTTGTGTTATAAAGTGCATCTATTTTGCCGATTATAGTTATATCCGGGTCAAGGTACAGTATTTTATCAAGGTCCGCCGGCAGATACCAAGGTGCAAAAATTCTGTAATAAGCCTCTTTTGTAAGATGTCTTAAAATGGGGAAATCCTCTCCGAAATTGTCGGGAAGCTTTATAGGTATAATTTTTGCCTTTCGGTTTTTAAGGGAATCGGAAACTGATGTTATATCCTTGTCGCTTATAGATGAGTGCAGAACGTATATATCAAAAAAATCATCTGGGTTTGAAAAAGTGAGGGAACGAAGCATCACTTTTAAAGGTGGGATATATCCGGAATCAAGGCATACAAGAATATTCATTTTCATTTTAGTAACTCCTTTTCGTTTGGTGAGCACATTATATATTTTTGCTGTTACGTTTTCCTAAAAGAAAAATTTCAATTCATGTATTAAATGGTTACAAATTTGTAAAATAAAAAAATAGCTTTTGTAATAAAATTGAAAACGGCAAATATATGTGCTATTATTTGGAAAAAGGAGGGATTTTAATGGATTTTATCGATATATCAAAGAATATATTTGAAGCTGATGTATATCCCGGAGATCCTGTTCCCGTTGCGGAAAAGATTAGCCGTATGGAACTGGGAGATGAATGCAATCTTACGGCAATGTATGCCTGCCTTCATAACGGGACACACTGTGATGCTCCGCTGCATTTTATAGAGGACGGCTTGAGCATCAAGGATTTAGACATTTCTGTATTTGTTGGTCCCTGTACGGTTATTGAAGCGGGTTCGGTGATAACGGGAGAAATTATAGATAAATATCTGCCAACGGGTTGTGATCGAGTACTGTTTAAAACTCAGGGTGGATTTATCCATGAAAGCGCTGCCGATGAACTTGCCCTAAGGGGAGTAAAGCTTGTAGGTATAGACAGCTGTTCCATTGACCCTCAGGGAGATTTTGAACCTCTTGCCCACCGTGCAATGCTGGGAGCGGGCATGGCGGTTTTGGAGGGACTGGATCTTTCCAAGGCTCAGCCGGGAGAATATTTTTTAATAGCGCCTCCCGTAAATACAGGTGAACTTGAAGCAGCGCCGGTAAGAGCGGTTTTGATTTCCGGTTACATATTTTGGGGCGGGAAAAGCTGACGGTTCCTAAGTATTGCAAAAAATAGTAAAATATTGTATAATACAATAGAAAAATTGCGGTTTTGTTTTGCTATGCAAATGATTTAAGTTTTTCAGATTTTTCTTTTTAGGAAAGAAGAATTCACAAAAATGTTAAATAAAATTATAGGTGATTTAAAAGATGAAGAGAGTTTTTGATATATTTTTCAGTCTCCTTGCGATTATTGTTTTAGCCATACCCATGGCAGTAATAGCCATTATTATTATGGCAACTGATGGACGTCCGGTCGTTTTCAGACAGGAGAGAGTGGGACTTGGCAATAAGACCTTTAAAATAAGAAAGTTCCGCTCCATGAAAGTGGGCACGAAGAATGTGGCTACAAAAAATCTTGCAAATTCCGATGACTGTATTACTCCCATAGGCAAGGTGCTGAGAAAAACCAGTCTTGACGAGCTTCCTCAGCTTATAAATATACTTGAGGGAACCATGAGCTTTGTAGGTCCAAGACCTCTTATTCCTCAGGAAGAGCATATTCGCAAGATGAGAGAGGCGAAGAATGTATATTCTGTAAGACCTGGCGTTACGGGACTTGCTCAGGTTAACGGTAGAGATATGATAACTGACGAGCAGAAAGTGGAATGGGATGCGGAGTATGTCCAGAACCACAATATGCTTATGGACATAAAAATCCTTTTCAAAACAGTAGCTGTTGTATTTTCCGGCAAAGGTTTTGCTGAGGGCGGCGAACTGAACGGGAATAAGAAGAGCAAAAAGAACAAAAAATAAAATCAGGGGTATAATTTGAGGAGTCGAGAAAATCGGCTCTTTATTTTTATATAAGATTTTTGTCAACACTTTCGGATATGCCAAAGTATTATTGATTTAGACTTAAATTTACAGTAATATATCTTTAAGTAACCGGTTTTGATTCCGGAAAGGATGATTTTATGGTTAGAAGAAGCGGAGTGCTGATGCATATTTCCTCTCTGCCTTCAAATTACGGAATAGGAGCATTGGGAGAGGAAGCCTATGAGTTTGCGGATTTTCTTCAAAAATCAGGACAGACTTTATGGCAGATACTTCCCCTTTGTCCCGGCGGAAAGGGAAATTCGCCATATATGAGTTTTTCTACTTTTGCCGGCAACGCTCTTTTTATAGATTTGGATTTACTTGTTAAACAGGGGTTTTTAACTAAAGAAGAAGTCGGCGGATGTGATTTTGGCAACGATGAATCCCATGTGGATTTTAAGAAAGTGGTTGCCATGAGGGAAAAACTTTTTCCCTTGGCGGCAAAGCGCTTTTTTGAAGCCCTGCCGGATGATTATGAAATTTTCTGTAAAGGAAATGACTTTTGGCTTCGTGACTATGCCCTTTTTATGGCTCTTAAGGAAAAGTACGGAGATATTCCTTGGAATAAGTGGGAAAATCCTCTTAAGATGAGAGAGAAATCAGCTCTCGAAAAAGCCGAAAAGGAGCTTTCGGAAAAAATTAACCGTTATAAAATGGAGCAGTATCTTTTTTACAGCCAGTGGTATGCTCTTAAGAAATATGTCAATGAAAAGGGAATAGAAATAGTGGGTGATATTCCAATATATGTAGCTTTCGACAGCGCCGACGTATGGGCATCGCCGGAAAATTTCCTTTTGGATGAAAATTATACTCCCCGTGTTGTGGCAGGATGTCCTCCCGATGCATTTTCTGAGGACGGCCAGCTTTGGGGCAATCCAGTTTATAACTGGGAGAAGATGACGGAGGATGGCTATACCTGGTGGACACAGCGTCTGTCCCATGCTTTAAAGGTGTGCGACAGAGTCCGCATTGACCATTTCAGAGGCTTTGAGTCCTATTACTGTATACCTTCTGATGAGAAAACCGCCAAAAACGGAAAGTGGGAGAAAGGCCCAGGAAGCGAATTTTTCGCATTTATGAAGAAAAAGCTGGGTAAGCTGCCCGTTATAGCTGAGGACTTGGGGATGCTTACCGACGATGTACGTAAGATGCTCAAAAAGACGGGGCTTCCCGGCATGAAGATTCTGGAGTTTGCCTTTGATGCAGATGACAGCAGCGATTATCTTCCCCATAACCATATAAAAAACTGCGTTGTGTATACGGGAACTCATGATAATGATACGGCAGTGGGCTGGATAAATTCTCTCAGTCCCAAGGACAGAGCCTTTGCAAAAAGATATTTGCGTCTGAGTGCACGTGAAGGATATAATTGGGGCATAATAAAGGCGGCAATGATGAGTGTTGCTGATACTGCAATTATCCCGATGCAGGATTTTCTTGGTCTTGGCAGTGAGGGAAGAATGAACATCCCAGGAGTTGCCGAGGGGAACTGGAGCTGGAGAATGACAAAGGGAGCGGCAGATGAAAAGCTCGCCGGGAAAATAAAAAAGATAACCGAAACTTACAGAAGACTTCCAGCAAAGAAAAGGCGTAAAAAAGTAATTTGAGCTTTATAGAGAAAGGATTGATTATTATGTCAAAGACCTTTGAAAGCATGAATATATTTGCACACAGTATGTATCAGAAAGACCTTGAGTATCTTAACCCACAGGAGCTTCACAGCGTTACGGCAGCGGCTGTAATGAACGGGATTTCCGATAACTGGAATAAAAGCCGCAGAAAGCACCGTGAAAACCGCCGTGCCTGTTATCTTTCCGCCGAGTTTTTAACGGGCAGAGCAATATATAATAATCTTCTCTGTGCGGGAATGGATAATGAAGCAAAAGAATTTTTCGAAGAAAAGGGACTTGATTTCGGCGCCTTTGAGGAAATTGAGGACGCCGCCTTGGGTAACGGAGGACTCGGACGTCTTGCAGCCTGTTTTCTTGACAGCGCAGCTGCACTGAATCTCCCCCTTGACGGATACGGAATAAGATATAAATACGGACTTTTCAAGCAGAAAATCGTTGACGGATTTCAGAGAGAAGAGCCCGACGACTGGTCACGTTTTGGCGATCCATGGTCGGTGCGCCGTGAAGAGGATGCCGTTATTGTAGAGTTTGCAGGAGGGGAAAAGGTAAAGGCTGTTCCCTACGATATGCCGGTAATCGGTTACGGCGCAGAACATATTTCCACACTTCGCCTTTGGCAGTGTGAA
This sequence comes from uncultured Oscillospiraceae bacterium, assembly GCA_900540535.1. GTDB lineage: Bacteria > Bacillota > Clostridia > Oscillospirales > Acutalibacteraceae > UMGS263. The sequence continues at coordinate 15,799 of UQGM01000043.1, forward strand.
AGTGTGGAGCCTTTTGATTTTGATAAATTTTCCCAGGGCAGACACAGTTTCTCCCTTAAGTATAAAAACAGAGCCGAGGATATTTCTCGTGTACTTTATCCCGGCGATGAAACTGTCAGCGGAAAAATTCTCAGACTCAGACAGGAGTATTTCTTTTCCAGCGCATCCCTTAAAGATATAATCCGCACGTTCAAAAAGGAGCATGGAGAAAATCTTACACAGCTGGGTGATTATATCACCGTACAGCTTAACGATACCCATCCGGCTATTTCGGTTCCTGAGCTTGTTCGTATTCTCACTGAAGAAGAGGGTATTTATTTTGATACTGCACTTTTGACAGCTCAGAGCGTTTTCGGCTATACAAATCATACAATTATGCAGGAAGCCCTTGAAAAATGGGATATGAAGCTTATCCGTGCTGTGTGTCCGAAAACTGCAAAGATAATAACTCTTATAAACCGCCGATTAAAGCAGGAGCTTAAAGATATGGGTGCGGAAAAAGAGAATATGTATATAATTCAGGACAGCACCGTGCATATGGCGAATCTTTCTGCATACGGTTCGGGACATATAAACGGAGTTGCGAAAATCCACACTGATATTTTGAAAGAGCGGGTTTTGAAGGACTGGTATGAGCTGTATCCTGAAAAATTCCTCAATGTCACAAACGGAATAACTCCCAGAAGATGGCTTGCGTTGGCGAATCCTCAGCTGAGCCGCCTCATAACGGAGCTTTTGGGCAGTGATTTATGGATAAAGGATTTAAGCTTCCTTGAGGGACTTAAAAAGTATGCTGATGATAGGGAAGTAATTGAGAGATTTATAAAAATCAAAGAGGATAATAAAAAGCAGCTTGCGGAATATGTAAAGAAACGCAGCGGGATGAAGATAAATCCTGAAACGGTTTTCGATGTCCAGATAAAGCGTCTTCATGAGTATAAGCGTCAGCTTCTCAATATTCTTACTGTTCTGGAGATATATTTTGAGCTTAAAGAAAAGAGCCTTGACTCTTTTAATCCCACAACCGTAATATTTGCGGGCAAAGCGGCTCCGGGATATTTCAGGGCAAAGGGCGTTATAAAGCTTATAAATGAGGTTGCACGTCTCATAGACAGTGACCCCGATATGAAAGGTTTGCTGAAAGTAGTATTCCTGCCCGATTACAATGTTTCCTATGCTGAGAAAATAGTGGCTGCGGCGGATATTTCCCAGCAGATTTCCACTGCCGGAACGGAAGCCAGCGGAACAGGCAACATGAAGCTTGCCCTTAACGGAGCGGTAACTTTCGGAACCATGGACGGCGCAAATATAGAAATAGTTGAAAAGGCGGGCAAAGAGAATAACTATATTTTCGGAGCGGATGCCGAAGAGATTGCAGAAATTTACGAAAGCTATGATCCAATGTCTCTTATGAAGTCAAATCCGAAAATCAAAAGATGTATGGACGCCCTTATTGACGGTACGCTCGATGACGGCGGAACAGGAATGTTCAAAGAGCTTTACGATTCCATTACAATGGGAGCGAGCTGGCACAGACCCGACCATTATTTTGTGCTCCATGATTTTGAAAGCTGTCTTGGAACAAGACTTCGCCTTAATAAGGATACAGGAGATAAAGAGGCCTTTGCCAAGAAATGCTGGCTCAATATGTGTTCCTGCGGAGATTTTTCCTCTGACCGCTCAATAAAGGAATACGCAGAGAAAGTCTGGAAGATAAAAGAAATACAGTAATTTGCAGTTAAAGGAAAAAAGAAAAACGGCGCAGATTTTCTGCGTCGTTTTTAATTAAGCAAAAGTGCGCTGACTATATAGGACTTTTAAAATATTTATACATCCCTTGCCGCTTTGGGATTGTCCATAGTCTCTTTATCTCTCGGGAGGACTCCGAAAAGGATTTTATCAATATAATAGTTAAAATAATCGTAAACATCATTGCCGGTGGGTTCGCATAAATCTTTGCAGTCCAAAACTCCCTGTGCTTCATAAGCTGACATAAAAGCTGTATGAAATCCCAAGGAAATGTCAAATGCGTTTGCTTTTATGGAAAAACAATCAAGAATATTTTCGATTATGCTTGTAAATTTCTGCTGATGGTATTTGGTTATTTCCAAAATTTTCTCTTTTATGGCAGATTGCTGCGTAGAATGAATGGTGTAGATGATATAAAGCAGAAATTCATGTTCGCTGAAAACCTTTTGATAACAGAGAAAAAATTCAGAAGATTGTTTTTAAAAGTTGTTTCAGGGTCAAAAACGAAAAGATTAAAAATTTCATTTACCAGTGAATATGCGTGAGCACAGCAGGCGGTAAACAAGTCTTCTTTATCGCTGAAATAATAATACAATTTACCTTTTGAAATGTTGCACGATTTACAGATTTCGCTTATGGAAGTTTCCTCATAACCGTGAACGGTAAACATTTGTGATGCCGCTTCTATTATTTGTGTTACACTGTTTTGAGAATCCATACTAAACCTCCTCCTGATAAAATTTACAAAATTAATCTAATTTTATCATATGAGAAAATTAAAGTAAATCGTAAAATTTGTGAGTTGTGCTCTGATTTCCATATTTTTTTCGAAATATTCTAAACTTATAACAAATTACAAGATAAAAAATACATATATGAGCAGAATAAAAAGCGGCGCAAGAATGTGCTCCGCTTTTTATGTGTTTAAATTTTCTGTTTAAATAGAAACGTTTAGGTGTTGAATTCACTCACTTTTTTTAATCACGTGGAAGAACTCCGAAAAGTATTTTATCCAGGTAATAAGCAAATGATTTATAAACATCGTTTCCTACAAAAGCACGTATCTCTTCGTAGCTGAAGACGCCGTCTTTTGCGTATGATGATATAAAGGCTGTATGAAATCCTATTGCTATATGAAAAGCATCTACCTCAATGTTACATGCATCTAAAATCTCTTTTATCAGTTGTAAGAATTTATTTTGATGAAATTCTACTATTTCTTTTCTTGCTTCTCTTACAGCAGGTGGCGGTGATGAATTTATAGTATAAATTATATATGGTACGAATTTATAATTTTCAAAAATCTTTTGATAACAGGCGAACAAATTGAGAAGATTTTCTGAAAGACTGAGGCTTTTATCAACTTTAAAAAGTTCAAAAAGTTTGCTCATAATTGTATATGTATATTTGCAGCAAGAAATAAAAAGGTCTTCTTTATCATTGAAATAATAGTAAAATCGTCCTTTTGATATATTACCGGCTTTGCAAATTTCACTTATAGATGTTCCGTCATATCCGTAAACAGCAAATAATTCTGAAGAAGACTCTATAATCCGGTTAATATTCTCATGAGTATTCATTGTGCAATCCCTTTCATATCATTACAAATATCCACATAATGTTAAATTGTTTAAATTTTAACATAAATAGTTGTATATGTAAATGGTTGAATCTAATATTTTGTTATAAATTCCACACATGTACCATAGAAAACATAAAAAATTTATTAAAAATACTAAACAATTAGTTAAACAAAACAAAAGAATACCTAAATTTTATCATAAAATTCCCATTGAATTTTTATTTGTAAAAGTGGATAATTAAGTAGAAACATGCGGACAGCAATTTAGTCCGTAAAAAAATATGTGGAGGAAAACACAAATGAAAAAGAGTAAAAAAATCCTCAGCGTGATTCTTGCTCTTGTAATGGTTTTCTCAAGCCTTTCAGCAGCAGTAGTTGCTTTTGCGGCTGAAGACGACCTTTACACAGACGTTATGACTGAGGAAAGAGTCAACAAACTCATTGACGTTGCTGACGACCTTCTTCAGCAGAAGGTTATCACAGGGGATATTTTTGAAGAAATTTACAAATTTATTCCCACACTCAGTTCTATCGCCAGCTTACAGGGCGGTACAATTAAATCTGACAGCGTAGAGTATTACAAGACACTTTATCCTGAGCGTTTTGCTGATCTTACCGGTGAAGATGGTAAAATCAAGGCTGACGTTACAGATGAAGAAGGCAACATTGTAGAAAAGGGTACATTTACACTTTTCTTCGAAGAGCACCCCATCACTTTTGCAAATGGTGACGAGATGGTAAAAGAGGCTGAAAAGCTTGTTGATATAATTCTTGTAGATAATGTTGTAGGTACTCTTTCATTGATTCCTATGTTCGTTCCTGATAATGCGGCTGCACTTTTCGGCGGCGTTGACAAGATCTGCAAGGCTGCTGGTATTGATCAGACTGATGAGCTGTTCACAATCGTTCAGACACAGAAGGGCGATCAGGTAAGAGCATATATTAAAAACATCATTAAGGCTATTCTTCCCGATGCAGTAACAGGTATAGTTTCTATCCTTCGCAATGTTGCTGACAAGGATGACCTTGCTCTTGTTTACGAAGGCGCTTCTGATGTTCTTAACAACCTAAAGGCTGTTCTTGACATGGTTGGCGGCTTCATCCAGCTTCCCGGCAACATTTCAGATACAATCACAACAATCGTTGACGGTTTCAATGCACTTCCCACTCTTGACAATCCCAAGAGATTTGATCTTGAGAAGATTGCAGTTCAGGCATTTGACGCATATGCAAAAGTTGACTTCGACCTTGTATTTGTTGACGATATCACAAAGGCAACTGACGGTAAGAACTTCTATCTCGGACGTCTTGAGCCCGTTCTTACAGATCTCGGCAATGCAAAGACAAATGCAGACGCAGTTGTAATTCTTTACAACTACATCTATGACAATGTTCTTCAGGTTCCCGGTAATGTTGCAATCATCCTTGACCTTGTAAATGTTGAGCTTCCCATCGATCCTTCAGTACTTACTTCTATGACAAAGGATCAGGCTTTCGCACTTGTTTACGGTCTTGCTACGGGTGAGGATATAATGCCTGAGGAGCCCACAGAGCCTACAGATCCTGCCGATCCCAGCGAGCCTGTTACAGATGATCCTGCAAATCCTGTAACACCTCCCGCAAACGGTGATTCAGCAGTTATCGGAATCTTTGCAGCAATGGCAGCTCTTTCCGGCGCAGCACTTGTTATAACAAAAAAGAGAAGCTGATTACTTCCCCTTCATAATTATAAGTTAAGTTAAAAGCTCTCCTTCGGGAGGGCTTTTTACTATGCCTAAATATTAGATCTTGGAAAAGGGTTATAACAATTTTTCTATATGAAATCGCAAGAAACGGTATTTTTTAATAAATTAATATTAATTAAAAAATATCAAATTATTTTTAAAGCTAAAAAACGGTGTTTTCGATTTTGGAAAGGATTTCGACTGTTCAGTCGGTAATTTTAAATAAAAAAATTATCAAATTTTAACAATCGGTTCTATATTTTTTACAAATACTTCATTTTTTCTTTTCACAACATTACCATTGATTTATTTAATCCAATGAATTATCATAGCAGGGCAATCGGTTATACGGACTTGTGCACCGCAAAAAAATCATATTTGGAGGAAAGAAAATGGCAAAAGGCAAAAAACTGTTGAGTGTTGTTCTTGCTCTTGTGATGGTTTTCTCAGCTATGTCAGCAGCTCTTGTAGCATTTGCTGCAAGTCCTGAAGATGTGGTTGAAAGAATTAACGCTTTTGATGGTACAACAGGCAGCAAAGCAACAGAAGAAGACATTAAAGAATTTGAGTCTATTGCAG
>UQGM01000044.1 GCA_900540535.1 uncultured Oscillospiraceae bacterium
AACCGCAGGGTCGTTGGTTCGAGTCCAACTTGGGGAGCCACTTATGACCTGAACTAAACGTTCAGGTCTTTTTGCTGTGTAGGAATGTTTTCCATGAGCTTTTTGCAGACATTAAGAATTTTAGTTTCCTTTATTAATGTTTAAGTGTATGTGTTCTTTCTATTATATATATGTAAACACCTCCTGCCTTGATGGCAGGAGGTATTTTGCTTTATATATGATTATAAAGTTATAAAAGCAAGCAGATTATTTAAAAATTAACTTTTTCAAATCTCTTTACAGATATTCTATAAGCTAAAACTAAGCATATGCAATAGCATATTATACCGATTATAAGTATGGGGATTTGTCTTATTATATCTTGTGTATTATAGCTGTCCAGCCAATTTAACGCCGGTAAATGCACACAGGCTTCACCAAGGCACATCAGGACAGCCATTGGTATAGATGCAATAATAAACGCTTTTCCGGCTTTATATCCGCTCTTATAGAATGTGGTAAGAAATATCAGGTCAAAGACAGAATAGACTATTAAACCGAAGCCATGCCATGCTGCTGTTGCATCAATGCCTACCGGATTGTTTTCTATTCCAATTAGATTTCTCATTATTACGAATGGAACAGAGAAGATTAACTGAAATAGCTGAAAGAAAACTGTAACAAGAAATTTTCCTTTTACAATTTCCTTTTTAGTTACCGGTAGAACCGAAGTATACCAAATATCATTGGTTTCACGTGAGTTTAAAAAGGTGAGATATGATGCAAGGCATCCGAACATGAAAATAACAGTATATGGATATGCAGGAACCAAGACAAGGCATCCTAAAAAGGCGAAGACAATTGAAGAGGGATGCGCTGCCAATGTCAGTTCCTTATATAGCAGTTTCATCATCGTATTCCTTCCTTTCTGTGCGAAGCATTATTTCTTCTAGGGTTAGTTCGCAGCTGTCCAGAGGCGTTTTAAGATTACTGAAGGAGCGCATAAAAGTTTGTTTATCGCAGCTTTTAATTATTTTACCGTTTTGTATATATGTGATGTCATCGGCACATCGGTCAAGGTCGGAAGTGATGTGAGTTGAAAATAGCACCGAACGATTACCATCTTTAACAATTCTTTTGAATATATACAGCAGTTCATCACGGGAAACAGGATCAAGCCCTGAGGTCGGTTCATCTAATATTAGAAGCTGTGCATGGTGTGATAGAGAAAGTGCAAGTAGATACTTAACTTTCATACCGCTGGAAAGTTCTTTGAATTTTTTACTTTCATCTAAAGAAAACAGTTTTATATATTTGCGATAATCTTCATCATCCCAGTTTGCATAAAAGCGCTTTGTGACGGCTGTGATAGATGATAGCTTTTTAAGAGGGTAGAAGTCGATTCCGCCAAATACCACTCCTATTTGCTCCTTACATTCCTTTTCATTAATATAGTAATCTTTTCCGAACATTCTAACTGTTCCGCTGTCGGGATGTACCATATTCAGAATGGATTTAAGGGTTGTGCTTTTTCCTGCTCCATTTTTACCGATAAAGCCCATTATACGACCTGGAGCAAGGTTAAAGGTGACATTGTCTAATGAAAATCCGGGATAGCTTTTACAAAGCTTCTCTACCTCAATAAGCGTGTTCATAATTTTTCTTCATCACCTTTCAGGGGTTCTGTTATGTCTAACGCCGTTTTCAATATTTGAGCAATTTCAAGGAAATAGCTTTCCTTCATTAAGGCTATTCCGGGATGTTCCAATGATTCATCTCCGAGCACAACTAATATATCTCCTGAATTAATTTTAAATATATCCCTGGCCTTTTTGGGTAATACAATCTGACCACGTTCTCCTACTTTAACAGTTCCGAAAAGATGTTTTCCCTTTGGTGAAATAGGAATTTTGCTTTTGTTATAGTCGTAATGAATCAGATCTTCCAAGGTAACATCATAAAATTCAGCCAAAGCATCGCAGTTGAGTATATCCGGAACCGTCTCTCCTGTCTCCCATTTAGCCACTGCCTGACGAGAGACGCCTATACGCTCTGCTACTTCCTCCTGAGAATATTTATGATATTGACGGAGCATAGAAAGATTATTTGCAATATTATTTCTCTGATTTTTCATATTTTTCATACCTCCTATTTATAGATTATAGCTTCTTTTTTGCGTTTTTCTACCAACTGATCAAGACAAAAAGTGTAATTATCAGTTGCTTTGAAAAGATGTATGAGTGCCAACAATTAATGCTTAAAAATTTACTATATATAATAGTATACAACTTTCTTTAAAGATACGGCCAATCTACTATTTTATAAGATTACTTTGTAGTAATGTGGTAATAATATTAGAGTAAAAATGGAAATTAATTATGTCGGCATATATGTATTCCATGCAAATACCTCTATATATTACTTCTTTAGCCAACGTTATGGACTATTTCACTAAAAAATCACATTAAGTTTAGCTAAAAAAACGAAAAAATTACCCCTTTGTAATAGCTTTGTAACTATTTGTAACTTTTTTAGCATTTGTACAAAAATGGAATCAATTTTATGACAAATAAAGCGCAATTTTTTTATATAACACACTATATAAAGGATTTTTATGGATTTTGCCTTTTTGGTTTTTGTATATTTTCAACAAAAAGGTTTAACTTTGAGATTTGACAATTCACAATGAAGCTAATATAATGGCAAACGTCACAGGCGAGAATAACGGCAGATGTGTTTTCAATGATAATCTTGAGAACTTCTGCTCAGTAAAGGAGCAATTTGATGGTTGACAGTACAAAGAAGATTGAGGCGTTAACTAAACGCCTTCGCACAAGGCTTATTGCAGTTGTTCTGCTTGCAGTTATGTGCGCCGGCACAGTTTTCGCAGCAACTTCAGTGTCATATACAGTTACCGTTATTGATGACGGCGTTGAGTCTTCAGTTGTTACAACAAGAAGCACTCCGGAAGAAGTATTGGCACAGGCAGAAATTACACTTGCAGCTACCGATAAAGCTGACTTCAGCAAATTTGCAAGCGGAAAGGATTGTGTAATAACAATCTATCGTACCCATAACGTAACCGTAACAGACGGTGAGGGCAATGTGACAGCAGTTACATTGGCAGGTACAGTAGCCGATGCAGTTGCAAAGGCAGGAGTTGTTCTCGGCGAAAATCAGTCACTTAACTACTCTGCAGAGTCACCCCTTAAAGAGGGAATGGCAATCGGAGTGCTGAGAAAGGCTAATATCACTATTACAGCTGACGGCAAGGAGTACACAAAGGTTCTCACAGTTGCAACAGTAGCCGATGCTATTGATGCTATGGGAATAGTTCTTGGCCCTGACGATGAAACAGAGCCTGCATATGATTCTCACATTTCAGGAGATACCACCATTGCCGTTCACAGAGTAACTTACTCTGAGCGTACAACAAACGAAGCTGTTCCCTATGAAACCGAAACACAGAAAACTTCTACTATGTTTACACATGAATCAGTAACCGTAAGAGAAGGTGTTAACGGTGAGAGAACAGTTACCTATCGTGACAAGTATGTTGATGGAAAGCTTGCAGAAAGCACTGAAATAGCATCAACTACTATTACAGAACCTGTAAATGAAATTGTCAAAGTAGGTACAAAGAAATATTACAGTTCCATTAAGCTTACAGCCGGCAAACCTATTTCCGGATTTGCCACACCTGATTGGATTAAGTTTGATGAAAATGGTTTACCCACTAACTATAAATCCATTATCGAGGGTAAAGCAGCCGCTTATACAGGCGGTGTGAGCACTGCTACAGGCAAGAAGCCGCAGCCCGGTTATATTGCCGTTGATCCCAAGCAGATTCCATATGGCACCGAAATGTATATCGTTTCTCTTGACGGTAAATACATTTATGGTTACTGCATAGCTGCCGATACAGGCGGATTTGTGCAGAGAAAAACATTTACCTGTGACTTATATATGAATACACTCGAAGAGTGTTATCAGTGGGGTGCCAGACAGGTCAGAATTTATATTTTCTGATAATAAAAAACGATCCGTTTTATTGCGGGTCGTTTTTTTATTATAAATTTACAGTATATTCACTTGTATTTTTCTGTATTTTTTTATATAATAAAGCGTAATATTGTAAAAAATATAAGGAGGTATTCGGCTTGAAAGAAAAAGACAATTTAGATAATTTTGATGCCGAAAAGGATATCGATTCAGCTTCTGAAACCGAAGAAAAAAAGACGAGTTACGACCAGTATTTGCAGCAGCTTACCGAACAGGAAACAGCTGCCAAAGCTTCACATAAAGTAAATGAACCCTCAGACGAAGAAAAAACTGAAAAGGAAATAGTAGATATAAAAAGTAATAGTGGTAAATCATTTAAGGATTTCATTGAGAAGCTCAAGGTTATGCCCAAAAAGAAAAAGATTATAATCAGCGTAGTATCTATTATAATTCTTATTCTTATAATCCTGTTTTCAATAATTGCTTCCTATTTCAATCTCATCGACTGGAACGGTGGAGATGATTATAAGGCTCCCACCGGAGATAATTACATTCAGGAAGATGATATGAATCTGGATCCTATGAGTACTGTTACGGATGCAACAGGATTACAGGACTATCTTGAAAAGTGGCATAACAACGGCGGAGATCTCATGCAGAGCAAGAATGTAATAAATGTTCTTCTTATGGGTCTCGACGAATCAAAGAGCCATTCGGATTCAATGATTCTTCTTTCAATTAATAAAGTCAGCAAAGAAGTTATCATGACTTCATTTTTCAGAGATACCTATACTTATTCAGATGTCTACTCAACCGTCAATAAATCACATTATATGAAGCTTACAGAGGTTTATACCTTTGGAGGTCCAAAAGCGGTTATAGACACAATAGAGAAAGATTACAAGATTAAAATAGATGGTTATGTCAGTGTAGACTTTACAACATTCCCTGATGTAATTGATGCCATAGGCGGAGTAACAGTTGATGTTCAGCCCTATGAGGCTGCATACATGGCAACAGCACCTTGGAATACATCTGTACCCAGCGGTGAAAACGTTACACTTAACGGTGAGCAGGCTCTTCTGTTTTCACGAATCCGCAAATGTGATGCTGACGGAGACGTAAGCCGTACAAGACGTCAGAGAATGGTTATAGAAGCTCTGATTGAAGGCGCCAAGAACATTAAGATTTCACAGATTGATAACCTGCTTACTACACTTCTTCCAAGTGTTTCCACAAGCTTTGGCAGACTTGATTTCATCAAATATGCAACTCAGGCTATCACTTATAATTGGGCAAGCTATCCCATTAAGCAGCTTCAGATGCCCAATGCGGAAAACAGAACCACTTCTTCTCTGGGCACTTGGTATTGGATCTCTGATTTCCCAGTCTGCGCCCGTGATCTCCAGATGGCTATTTACGGAAAGACTAACATCGAGCTTGATGAGGGCGAGGATACAGTTCTCGATTTCTTCAATAAGATTCCGGAGGGAACAGCCTCTTCTTCAAACGATACACCGTCACAGACACCTACTGAGAGCCAGGCTCCGTCCAAGCCCCAGAATGAATCCACTGAACCTACATTAACGCAGGCTACAGAACCGGAAAGCAGCAGCAGTCCCACTGAGCAGGAATCTTCAGAGCCGCCAACATCTACTGAACCTACAACCAGCGAAAATGAGGATGCACAGGCTTTAGATTAAAAGAGTTAAAATTTGCAAAGTGATATTATAAAAAACACCTGAGATTTTATATCTCAGGTGTTTATCTTTTTCTTCTATTAATTCTCGGAAACTGCCTCTGCTTCTCTGCGGCTTCTCAGTTCGCTCTCTATTTGTTCACGTTCTTTCTTATTATCCTTAATGAAGAACGCCGGTATCATGTACAGAAAAGCTCCTATGGCAGGTCCTAAGATGAACAGTGGCCACTGCCAGTCATAGAAAGCTTGAGTCTGTCCAGCAATACCCTCAATGCTGCCGTCAAAATGGAGAAGTTCAAGAATAAGTCCATTTATAAACAGCTGAATTGCAGCAGTTATTTTAGCGGTAAAGTTCTGCATTGAAGAGACAAGACCTTCTGTGCGCTTTCCTGTTTTCCATTCCATATAATCTACTGAATCTGCAATAAGTGAACGAAGAGACATATTGGTTGCTGATTCCGGAATTGTAATTAAAGACATGAGTATTGCCACTGTAATTATTTCTGGTAATGTTTTGTAACCTATAAAGAAGGCAATAATTCTAATTATAACAGTTGCAATTTTGCTTATGATGAGTACGTTTTTTCTGCCACCCATTTTATTAGCTATTTTTACTGCAAAGAACATGGCGAAAGCTCCTGGGATAGAGGCAATGGCACTGTACCAGAACTGTGCTGTTTCTCCGTTCATTGAAAATCCGCCTATTTGATATGAAACACAGTACTTGAAGAAGTAAATCCACGGTACTGTAAGGCTAAGACTTCCTAAAACCTGGGCTAATATTAGGCACATCATATTGCGGTTGCTTAGAAGAATTTTAAAGTTTTCTTTTATAGATACGTTTTCGGTGTCCTGATTTAAAATAACTCTTTCCTTAGTTTTTGCGGCAAACATAGAAAGCAGTTCTCCGCCGAATCCGAATACCAGACCGAAAATGAAGAATAAAGTTTTTTCACTTACTCCCAGCGCCTGTCTTGCTCCTAAAATGAGGGGAATAAGTCCGACCAGACCGCAGGCAGCCGAAATAAAAATATTCAGCCACTGGGCGACTCGTGAGCGTTCTTTTGAAAAAGGTGATATTAGGGATAATGTACCCCAAAGAGCTACATCCTGGAAAGAATAAAACATATCCCATGCCAAATATACACATAATATAAATGCCATGGAAACTGTTTCTGAGAATCCGAAATCCACAAACATCAGAAGTGTCAGTATTCCAACTATCAGCGGCAGTTTGCCCAAGAACGGATGAAGCTTTTGACCGGGAGCCGCTCTTCTGCGATCAATAAGGCTTCCTACAAGGGGATCGTTTATTCCGTCCCATATACGACTGACGCTTGTTATAATACCTACGTTAAGTGATGAAATATGAAGTATGTTGGTACAAAAATAGAAAAGCCAACTGTTTACAAGATTGTATGTAAGGTTTTGTCCGGCAAGTCCTAAAGAAAACGCCGTCATTTCTCTGTTGGGAACATATCCCTCTTTTGCATTTTTGTCAGTAAAATAAATAAAAGGATTTTTGGTTTTGATTCTGCCCTCATCGTCATAGGTGTACTCTTGTTTTTTCAACTCTTTCCCTCCTGAAAACAGTTATTTTATACAATAATAATTAATTTTATTAATAAAGTCAATATGATTTTCACAAATGCGATGGTAAAATTCTATAAGATAAATATTATAATTAATTTTGCTGTATGATTAAAATCATGATATTATTACTAATATTACGTTTAGGTGCGCTTACAGCATGAAAGCTTATTTTCGTTAACAAATGCTTGTGGAGCTTTGCAGAAACAAGTGATAAATCTATCATAAAATTACAATATCCTATATGAATCGGGTGATGTTTTATACTCCAGGGATTTCTCCAAAGTAAAAAAGGCTTGAAAATAGTTGTATTTTCTGCTACAATATCATCCGTAAAATGAGGAAGTTGTAAGAATATCGATTCAAGTGAATATATCAGAGGTTTACAGGCAGGCAGAGGTAACTCTGTCAATTTTGCATTATCAGAAGTTTTTTGATATTTTATGTAAACCGAAGAGAAGATTTTTTAAAAATGAGGGAGTGTAAAAATTTGAAGAAATACGATTATGTTATCGTAGGCAGCGGATTATTCGCCGGAGTTTTTGCTTATTACGCTAACAAGGCTGGCAAGAAATGTCTTGTAGTTGAAAAGCGCTCTCATATCGGCGGTAATATTTATTGTGAAGATGTAAACGGAATACATGTCCATAAGTACGGTGCTCATATTTTTCACACCAGCAATCGTGAGGTGTGGAACTTTGTAAACTCTTTGGTTGAGTTTAATCGCTACACAAATTCTCCCATTGCAAACTATAAGGGCGAAATTTACAATATGCCTTTTAACATGAACACATTCAGCAAAATGTGGGGTGTTTTTACTCCTGAGGAAGCTCGCAGTATTATTGAGGAGCAGCGCTCAGCAATAAAGGGTGAGCCTAAGAACCTTGAAGAACAGGCAATAAGTCTTGTAGGTGTTGATATCTATAAGAAGCTTATTAAAGGATATACCGAGAAGCAGTGGGGACGTGACTGCAAGGATTTGCCGGCATTCATAATCAAAAGACTTCCGGTACGTTACACCTATGATAATAACTACTTTAATGACCTCTATCAGGGAATACCGATCGGCGGTTACAACGTTCTCATCAACGCTCTCTTTGAGGGATGCGATATCGAGCTGGGTGTAGATTATAACCTTAACCGTGAGAAGTATTCAGCTTTGGGTGAACGTATTCTATATACAGGTACACTTGATTCATTTTATGATTTCAAATTCGGTAAGCTTTCATATCGCAGCTTGAGATTTGAGACTGAAGAACTGGCAGAAGAAAATCATCAGGGCGTTGCGGTGGTTAACTATACAGACCGTGAAACACCTTTTACACGCATTATAGAGCATAAGCATTTTGAATACGGAACTCAGCCTACAACTGTGATTACACGAGAGTATCCGGTTGACTGGCAGGAGGGAATGGAACCCTACTATCCTGTCAATGATGATGCAAATCAGGAGCTGTTCAATCGTTATAAGCAATTGGCTGACCAGGAAGAAAACGTAGTTTTCGGCGGCCGTTTAGCGGAGTATAAATATTACGATATGGATAAAGTAATAGAATCAGCTTTTAAACTGGTTGAAAAAGAACTGCGCTGAAAGGAGCGTAAAAAATGCAGACAGATATTAAAATAAGTATTATAATGCCCGTGTACAAAGTTGAAGAGTATGTGGGACGAGCTATTGAAAGCATTCAGGCACAGACCTTAAAGGAATTTGAATTCTTAATTGTAGATGACGGTACACCGGACAGAAGCGGTATAATCTGTGATGAATATGCTGCAAGGGATCCGAGAATTCATGTAATCCATAAGGAAAACGGCGGAGCACCCAGTGCAAGAAATGTCGCAATTGACATTGCAAAGGGCAAGTACATGTACTTTATGGATTCCGACGACTGGGCAGAGCCTACAATGCTCGAGGATATGTATGAGCTGGCAGAAAAAACACAGTCACAGCTTGTTGTCGCCGGTTTTTACATTGATACTTATTATTCTGATACGGAATATGTTACTGATGAGTTTTCAGTAGCAGATATGGACTTCAAGACACAGAAAGAGTTCCGTGAAAATGCATACAAGCTTTTCGACCGCAATCTTTTATATACTCCCTGGAACAAATTGTTTTCAGCTGCATATCTGAAAGAAAACAATCTTAAGTTTCCCCAGACTTTCTGGGATGATTTCCCCTTTAATTTGAGCGTTGTACGTGATATTGAAAAGGTTGTTGTAACTTCAAAATGTTATTATCATTTTATCCGTGCCCGTGCAGAAAGCGAAACTGCCAAGTACAGAAGTGATATGTATGAAAAGCGTGAAGAAGAACACGGCTGGATGATCGATTTGTATAAGCACTGGGGTGTAGATAACGCTGAAAGCAATGAGATGATTCAGCGCAGATACATTGAGAGAATTGTCGGTTGCATAGAAAATCTGACAAACAGCGGATGCACATTATCAGCTGCTGAAAAGAAGCAGGAGATAAAGAGAATTATAACAAGCGAGCGTGTTCGTGAGGCTCTTAAAATAGCCAATCCCCGCTCTTCCATGATGAAGATAGTACTTCTTCCCATTAAGTTAAAATGGACATGGCTTACTTATATAGAGGGCTGCTACATTTCAAAGGTTAAGTCCCAGAACACCAAAAAATTTGCACAACTGAAAGCGAGCAGATAAGAAGATATAAGTCAAGCATATGACTTAATTCTGGCGCATTACAGTATGTAAAATTATTAATCCATAATTTGATATTTATATTTTAAGGCAGTCGCATAATGCGGCTGCCTGTTTTTTTATTATTAATCTAAAACGATTTTTAAATAAAAATTCCTCTGCGAAAGAGCAGAGGAATTTTGACATTCTTTTAAATATTAACTTATCAGTTGCTGCCTGAGTAGTTGGGAGCTTCCTTAGTGATGAATACATCGTGAGGATGGCTTTCAACAAGACCTGCGTTAGTGATTCTGATAAACTGAGCCTTCTCCTGAAGCTCGTCAACAGTTGCACATCCGCAGTAACCCATACCGGCACGAAGACCGCCCATCATCTGGTAAACTGTATCTGAAAGGACTCCCTTGTAAGGAACACGACCTTCAACGCCTTCGGGAACAAGCTTTTTGTTGTTCTGCTGGAAGTAACGATCACGGCTGCCGTGATTCATTGCGCCTATGCTGCCCATGCCACGGTAAACCTTGAACTGACGTCCCTGATAGATTTCTGTATCTCCGGGTGACTCTTCGCATCCTGCAACAAGTGAACCGACCATAACAACGTTTGCACCGGCTGCAATAGCCTTGACAATTTCACCGGAGTATTTGATTCCGCCGTCGCCGATAATCGGAATGCCATATTTTGCGGCGATGTTGGCTGAATCATAGATAGCTGTAATCTGAGGAACACCGATACCTGCAACAACACGAGTTGTACAAATTGAACCGGGGCCGATACCAACTTTAACTGCATCTGCGCCGCTTTCAATAAGAGCCTGTGTAGCGCTTGCAGTAGCAACGTTACCTGCTATTACAGAAACATTGGGGAATGCAGCTTTAACCTTTTCGAGAACTGTGAAAATATTTTTGCTGTGACCGTGAGCTGAGTCAAGTACAAGAGCGTCAACCTGAGCTTCAACAAGAGCGCCTGCTCTGTCGAGAACATCGTCTGTTACACCGATTGCGGCAGCGCAGAGAAGTCTGCCCTTTTCGTCACGTGCTGTATTAGGATACTGAACAGCTTTTTCAATATCCTTAATAGTAATAAGCCCTTTGAGGTAACCCTCATCGTCAACAAGAGGAAGCTTTTCAATCTTATGCTTCATGAGGATTTCCTGAGCCTCTTGAAGAGTTGTACCAACGTGAGATGTTACAAGACCGTCCTTTGTCATGACGTCCTTGATTTTAACATTGAAATCGGGGAGGAATTTAAGGTCACGGTTTGTGATAATTCCCACAAGCTTTCCGCCTTCGCAGATTGGAACACCGGAAATCTTAAATTTACCCATAAGCTCATCAGCTTCGGTAACTGTGTGCTCTGGTGAAAGGAAGAAAGGATTTACAATAACGCCGTTTTCAGAACGTTTTACCTTGTCAACCTCCTGAACCTGCTGTTCGATTGTCATATTCTTATGAATAACGCCAATACCGCCTTCACGGGCGATAGCGATTGCCATTTTGGACTCTGTAACCGTATCCATGGCAGCTGTCATAAGTGGAATGTTCAATGTAATTTTAGAAGTCAGCTTAGTTTTAAGACTTACGTCTGCCGGTAAAACATCTGACTGAGCGGGAATAAGAAGAACGTCGTCGAAAGTAAGTCCCTCTTTCAGAAATTTTTCGGCGGGATTTGTGTTAAGCAAGGCTCTCTCCTCCTTTGATTATTTAAAATTATTGTATTTCCTAATTGTACCATTATTTACAGATTAAATACAATTGGAAAATCGAAAAATGATTTTATTACAGCTTATAAGGATATTGGTCATTTTGCTGTAAACTGTCGATTAAATGCAGAAAAAGAAAAATAACAAGGTTTAAGCATCGGCTTTTTCTTGTTTGTTATCCTCAAAATCCGGTGAAAAACGACGGTAATGGAAAAGATACTGCTGTGCTACGCCTTTGTAGGGAGAATCCTCAAAGGGGAATCCGTCAGGATAAAGCTCCTTTAGAATCTTTTTAACCCATACGTCAATTGGGAAAGCATCCTTTTTGCCGCAGCCGTATAAAAGTGCACAGCTTGCTACTTTTGGCCCCACACCGGTTATCTTCATAAGGGAATTAAGTCCCTCTTCGAGAGGGAGTTTTTTAAGTTCGTAAAGCGGAACTTCTCCGGAAGCAACTTTTCTTGCAGCATCAACTATGTATTTGGCT
Organism: uncultured Oscillospiraceae bacterium; assembly: GCA_900540535.1. GTDB lineage: Bacteria > Bacillota > Clostridia > Oscillospirales > Acutalibacteraceae > UMGS263. Next base: position 12,121 of record UQGM01000044.1, read on the forward strand.
CTGAATCCGGCTCTGAGGGGAGCAAGCTCTTCAGGAGTCATTTTTGCCAGTCTTTCAGCATCGGGGAATGAAAAATCTCCATTTCCCAGATTATCACCGAAAGCTTCACAAAGACGTGAAATTATGCCCTTGATTCTCGGAATATTGTTGTTCTGAGAAATTATAAAAGAGCAAAGAGCTTCCCAAGGTTCCTGCTTTAAAAGGCGGATGCCTCCGCAAAAATCCATAGCTCTTGAAAGGTATAAATCACTGCTGAAACCTTCTCTGATTTTCTCATAGTCTGTATCAAAGTCGAAGTAATCTTTCCATATTGTATTGAACTTTTCTTCGTCGGTGTTTTCAAAAACTATTCCGTCAGCTGTTTCGTAAACTGTAAGGGGCGTGTCTTTGACAACTCCGTGCCATTTGTTATCCTCAGTCTTTTCCCAGCGGAAAGCCTGTCCGCAGTCGAGAGTTTGAGGAAGACTGAAAATATCTTCAGGTATTATAAGCAGATTGCTGCCGTTCTTTATAAGTTTCAAATATATCACATCCTGTATACTATTATATACAGAAGGCAAAAGCTTTTCAACAACAGTTTAATGTTAAAGGGTATGAAAAAAGGACGGTAAAACCGTCCTGATTTTTAAAGAATTTCCAAATGCTCCAGGAGAATTTTAATTCCCAAAAGTATAAGTACAACGCCGCCTGCAAGTTCTGCTTTGGATTTGTATTTTCCGCCGAAAGCGTTTCCGATATATACGCCCACAGCTGAGAGAGCAAAGGTAATAACACCGATAAGTGATGCCGCTGCAAAGATGTCCACACTCAGGAAAGCGAAAGTAACGCCGATTGCCAGAGCGTCGATGCTTGTTGCAACTGCCATGGGCAGCATGGCTCTCGGACTGAAAGAAGCGCTTGTTTCATTTTCTTCTTTTGAAAAGCTTTCTTTTATCATATTTGCGCCGATTAAAGCCAGCAGTACAAATGCTATCCAGTGGTCAAATGCCGTTATGTATCTTTCAAAGGCTGAACCGATAAAAAATCCGATTACCGGCATGAGAGCCTGAAATCCTCCGAACCAAAGGCCGGTTATAAGTGATTTCTTAAGTTCCACGTTTCTTGAAGAGAGTCCCTTGCAGATTGATACAGCAAAAGCATCCATTGCAAGACCTAAAGCGAGAATAAAAAGTTCCGTAATTCCCATAGCTTTCTTTTCCTTTCGTAGTTGAATCAGGGCAAAAAAAATACCCGGGTACAGCGGCTGTACTCGAGCTAAAAGACGCAGATACAGCCGGATGTACTGTATTTGAGTCTCGTTAATTAAGATATGCCGGGCTAACGCCGGTATGTCGACATATCACACAATGTAATGTGCAAACTACTCCCTCTGAATAACGGTATTAATTATATTACTATTTCAAAAAAAGTCAAGAAAAACAGCGGTTAAAATGCCGAAAAAAACAACATTTGTTTGACATTCTTACCAAAAAGGATTATATTTAAAAACAGATTAAAATTTTTCGGAGCGTTGCCCCGCAGGAGGTTTTTTTATGCCAACATTGGAAAAAATCAAAGATGCATCTAAGGTACTTTCAGAGATAATAAGACCTACTTCATTAATTTATTCTCCGAAAATTGCTCCTGACTGTCATCTGTATTTAAAGCCTGAAAATCTTCAGGTTACCGGCTCATTCAAAGTAAGAGGAGCTTATTATAAAATATCCCGTCTTTCAGAGGAAGAAAAAGCAAAGGGTGTTATCGCTTGCTCTGCGGGAAACCACGCACAGGGTGTTGCTCTTGCAGCTACAAAGAGAGGAATCAAATCACTTATCTGTCTTCCCGACGGAGCACCTATTTCCAAGGTTGAAGCAACTAAGGGATACGGCGCTGATATCTGCCTTGTAAAGGGCGTTTACGATAACGCTTATCAGAAGGCTCTTGAGCTTAAAATGCAGCACGGATATACATTTATCCATCCCTTTGACGACGATGATGTTATCGCCGGTCAGGGTACAATCGGACTCGAGATCTTAGAAGAGCTTCCCGATGCAGATGCCGTAATCGTACCAATCGGCGGCGGCGGACTTATTGCCGGTGTTGCAAGCGCAGTAAAGGCTATTAATCCCAAATGTAAGGTTTACGGCGTACAGGCTGCCGGAGCTCCTTCAATGTTTAATTCTATTCATTCTCACTCAATTGAAACTCTTCCCAATGTTTCAACTATTGCTGACGGTATTGCAGTTAAAACTCCCGGACAGCATACATTTGAAATTTGTGAAGACTGTGTTGACGAAATCGTCACAGTAACCGATGATGAAATTTCAACTGCAATCCTTGCACTTATTGAGGAGCAGAAGCTTATCGCTGAGGGAGCGGGTGCTGTTTCAGTTGCAGCCGCCATGTTCGGCAAGGTTCCGGTAAAGGGAAAGAAAGTTGTCTGCGTTGTTTCAGGCGGTAATATCGACGTTACCATTCTTTCAAGAGTTATTAACCGTGGTCTTCTCAATACAGGTCGTTCTGCTGATATCACAATTGAGCTTACAGATAAGCCCGGCCAGCTCAGCGAGGTTTCAAAAATCATTGCAGAAAAGGGCGGAAACGTTGTTTCTATTTACCATGACAGAGGGGATCTCGATGTTGAAATCACAGGTTGCTATCTGAGAATAGTTCTTGAAACAAAGGATTTCGCACATATCCGTGAAATTAAGGATGCACTTTTAATGGCAGGCTTTAAGCTTGTTTAATCAGGTATAAACAATATAAAAGGAGTGTTTTGAAATGTTCAAAGTAATCAGTACAGATAAGGCTCCCGGAGCAATCGGACCTTATTCACAGGGAATCGTATGCAATGGTTTTCTTTTCGCTTCCGGACAGATTGCAATTAATCCTGCAAGCGGAGAGGTTGAAGCTTCAACAATCGAAGGACAGACAGAGCAGGTTATGAAAAACATCGGCGGACTTCTTGAGACTGCCGGAACAAGCTATGAAAACGTTGTAAAGACAACCTGTTTCCTTGCAGATATGGGAGATTTCGGAACTTTCAACGAGATTTATGCAAAGTATTTCACAAGCAAGCCTGCACGTTCATGTGTTGCAGCAAAGGCTCTTCCCAAGGGCGTACTTGTTGAAGTTGAGGTTATAGCTGCCGTTTAAGTTTTGTGGCAGAATTATAACTGTGGGAGGAAACTTAAATGTGTGAAAATGTAGAGAGTACAGCAGTAAGCATAATCGGAAACGAAACCATGGAAAGCATACTTAAAAGGCGCAGTATCAGGCTTTATAAGCCGGAGATGCCCACTGATGCAGAAATGGATACAGTCCTGTCGGCAGCTCTTTATGCTCCCAGTGCAAGAAATTTTCAGCCGAACCATGTAAGAGTTGTAAAGGACAAAGCTCTTTTAGATGAGCTTAATAAGGACTTTAAAGCTTTTGTAGGCGAAAATACACCTGCATATACAGGCTGGCAGGAGCAGCCTTTTTATCATGATGCTCCCGTCTTTGCCATGATTTTCGGAGACAGGGAAAACCATTACACTCCCGTCGATGCAGGAATTATGGTTGAAAATATGGCTGTTGCCGCACAGAGCGTTGGCCTTGGATCGTGCATAATCGGATGTATCGGCACTTTCATGAATTCTCCCGAAGGAGCAAAGTGGAGAGAAAAATTTGATGTTCCTGAAAACTGCGACTTTATGATTGGTATTACTTTGGGATATGCTGACGAAGCTCCCGAAATGAAGCCGAGATATGAAGACAGAATAGAAGAAGTGCTGTAAAATATTATAGAATCCTCTTTGTATATTTGTATCAATTTTATTTGAGCGGATATATCAAAGAGGATTTTTTGATAGCTGTGCTTTTCATCCTTTAATTTACGTCTTTCACATAGGAAATATTGACGATAAGTATATCTTAAGTTATATATATGTGTGTGGTGCAAATAAGATTGTACATCGTAAAAAATAATATGGGGTGGAGTAAAATGAAGAGAATTTTAAGCGCAGTATTCACATTATTATGTATTGGTTTGTTGTTTGTATCCTGTGGTAAAAATTCGGAATTTAAAAACGCATTAGATAAAAATGATGCAGAAGAAATTTATACACAGTACATGACCGCTAAGTATAATGGTGAAGAAATTGATAAATATGATGAGCTTTTAGTAGAGAAAATAAATGAAATAGAGGAAGAGCTGAACCAAGCTGAATTTCCTGATAGCGGTGAGCTTAAGGGCTTTGATGCAGTTAAAGCTTTTTTAAATAATTACGGCACTCTCTTTAACGATTCTGATAGTAAGTTTGAATCTTTGATTCAGGAAACAGGAGTAATGGTTCAGGATGCATATAATCATTTCTTTAAGTTGCGTGATAGTAAAGAAGCGTATCTTGAAGGTTTGTATCAAATGAATACACAAAAAAATTATTTGGATGCCTGTGAATCGTTTAAACTGGTAGAAGATTTTGACTCTTTTAATGAATTATCTCAGGAAAAAATGATGAGTGCAGCCGAACAATATATAGATGAAGTTATAAAGCAGGCTGATGAATATTATAATAATGGTGATGTATCAAGTGCAGTAGAACTGCTTAATGGAGCAAAAGATGAGTTGAATCTTAATGTTCCGGAAATAGAAACCAAAGTACAAGAATACATAGCGAAGAAAGCACAGGCATATGCCGATAAGGCCGCTCAAGCCTTTACGAATAAAGATGTAAATGCTGCTATTGGTAATATGGAAGTAGCATGTCAGCTTATGCCAGATAATGCTGAGTATAAGACAAAACTGAACGAGTATAGGCTTTATGTTCCAATAAATTTGTGTGACGAAGAGAATGTTTTATCTATTGATTCAGGAGACGGAAAGATTAGATTTCATGATATTCAAACTGCAGTAAATGGAAAAGAATATGAAGAGTGTCTTGAATTTAGTTTTGGAGGACCCGACGGTCAAAAAACAGTAAGCTATCTTTTGGAGGGAAAATATGACAAGATCAGTGGTGTATACTTTGCCAATAAAAGAAGTGCTACAGATAATTCTCCTGGTAGAATAACTTTTGAAATTTATGGAGACGGAAAATTACTGTATTCTTCAGCAACTATCACAGCGGAGACTATTCCTAGTGATTTTCATGTCAATGTAAACGGTATACAAAAATTAGAAATCAGATTTAAAGGTATAGGCGAATCTTATTATTATGGTAATTGGGTGGATATATCTGGGCTTAAAGCATATAAAGAAATTAAATAATAAAAGTATAAGTTAATTGATAGTTTAAAACAGCACATTTTTTGTTTTGTATATGAGCAAAAAATGTGCTGTTTTTGGTATCAGTCAATCGAACAAATATGCGAAAACATCCAAACAAATGTTTGCTTTTGCTTATGTTATATGATATAATACTACCGAGGAAGCTTTAGCTTTTGTATTTTACTGGGAGGTTTTCATATGGGACCTATTACCGATATACAGAGAAAAATATATGAATATTTGTGTGAGCGTGCACAGGACGGTGTTCCGCCTTCAGTCCGTGAAATAGGTGCTGCTGTGGGACTGAGTTCAACTTCGTCCGTTCAAGGCAACTTAAACGCTCTCGAAAAGGCGGGATATATAAGCCGTGACCCTCTGCTTAAACGTTCAATCAGAGTAATGGGTCAGGCGGAGAACATAACCCATGTTCCCCTTTTGGGAACTGTTACGGCAGGTGCTCCGATCCTTGCCGTTGAGCAGATAGAAGGATATATACCCTATACCGGCTCAGTTTCCCGTGACAAGCCTCTCTTTGCCCTCAGGGTAAGGGGAGAGAGTATGCTCTGGGCAGGTATTCTTGACGGAGATATTGTAATTGCCGAAAAAACTCCCGTTGCTTCAAACGGTGAAATTGTTGTAGCAATGATAGATGATGAAGCGACAGTAAAGCGTTTCTTTAAGGAGAAAGGACATTTCCGTCTTCAGCCGGAAAACGATGAGTACGAGCCCATAATTGTAGATGAAGTAACAATTTTGGGCAGAGTAAAAGCTATAATAAGATATTACTGATAATATGGAAAAGGAAGATTTACTGCTTATTTCCGCTGCGGAAGATAAAATGCGTCAAAGTCAGGAGCAGTATGTCATAACCTCCACAAATTTTCTTGATGAGAGGGAACAGGGTATTTTACTTGACCGTTTCAGAAAAGAGGATTGTCTCTATGTTCTTTTCGGAGGATATGATGAAGCTGTGAGAAGAGCCATGTTTTTCTTTCCCCCATATTCAGGAGCCGAAACTCCGGGCGAAGCCGCTGAAATTCTCAAAAGCGGTGAGGACTGCACCTTTGTGCGTCTGCGATTTGTAAAGGATAAATTCAGCACAGCCGGTCACCGTGACTATTTAGGGGCTTTAATGGGTCTTGGGCTTAGGCGTGAAATGATCGGCGATATAATTGTCACCGCTGACGGATGCGATGTTTTGGCAATGAAAAGCGTCAAGAGGTTTATTCTTGAGAACTTTACAAAAGCCGGCAGAGCAACTCTAAAAGGTGAAGAAGTTCCTGTTTCTCAGCTGACAAACGAGCAGCAGAAAATAGTAACAGAAAGAATAACTGCCGCTTCAATGCGCCTTGATGTAATTGTGGCTCAGGTTTACCGACTTTCAAGAACATTGGCTTCTGAAAGTATAGAAAAAGGTCTGGTTTTTGTAAATGATTCCCAGGCTCTTAAATGTGATATGCGTATTTCTCAGGGCGATAAAATTGTTTTGAGAGGCAAGGGCAAAGCGGTTGTGGAAGAAGTAAACGGCACAACTAAAAAGGGACGCATAGCTTTGAATATTAAAAAATTTGTTTGATTAATTCAGCGTGTACAAAAACTAAAACCACTCGGGGAAATGTCCTCGAGTGGTTTTGTATTTTAATACAATATAAAGCAAAAAGCACCGCTCACACGGTGCTTTATTTTATGCCATATAGGATTGCGGCGGATTGCTGAGATCTTCTGTGGAAAGAATACCGCCCTGAGTTGATGCTGCGGCAGAAAAAAGTATACATGCTGCCAAAACAGCAGTTGCCACTGAAATGACAATGCCCTTAGTGATTTTTTTCATTAAGAAAATAACCTCCGTTTTTACATGCACTTTAGAATCAGCGCTCTGAAATTTTTTTCAAAATCATCATTCTGTTTTTCTGTACGCTTTTTAGGTCCTTTAATTCTCTGACCCGCCATGCGGGCTCTTTTTGCAGTATACCTCGAAAAGAGCAAAGAGTCAATATTATTTTCATTATAAATCATACCGTTTTGATTTATAACCTTTGCTTTTTTGGAAAGACACATTGCAGCAAGACCGTAGTCCTGAGTGATGACAATATCTCCGGCACGGCAAGCGGCTACAATTGCAAAATCTGCACTGTCGCTTCCTTTAGAAACTATAACTGTCTCAGCGCCGTCGATGTCTATTATATGAGATGTATCGCAAAAAAGAAAGACCTTTATGTCGTATTCTTTGCACAAATTTACGGCAATATTCACAACCGGACAAGCATCCGCATCAATAATCACATTCATATCTTTATTTTATAAACAAAATTGTGTAGGCAAGGCACATCTGAGCGGCAAAATAGGTGATGATATTAAAAATCTTAACGCCGTATATTTTTTTGTCTCCGAAATTAATAAGAGCCAAAGTGCTGTCTGACATACAGAACATTACACTTCCTGAAATAAGCAAAATTGCCGGAACTGTCCAGACAGCAGCGTCGGAAACCAAACTTGCAACGGCTAAGTGGCAGGCTTTAACCATCATTGAGGTAAGAGCTATTGTATAAATAAGCGCAGGCACAGCAGCTCTTCCGAAATGTATTTTGGTTTTTACGGCATAAATTACGGCAATGGCTGTAAGAATTGCTACAATAATTATGTCAATGGGGGAGAAAACGGGGATTCCGAAGAGCTTTTTAGCCGCAACTGAGTAAGCCGAAACATAAAATATATGTCCTATAAGGAAGAAAAACAGTCCCGTTATAAAAAGCGACAGTTTTTCGTTAATGTGGAGAAACAAATCGCCGAACCATGAAAAGCATAATCCGCAGAGCATGAGAATGGCGTAAACGGATTTGTTTCCGCTGTATATTATGCACATTACGCCCGTAAGGACGAAAAGCGTGGCACATATCATTTTGTAGCAAAGTGAAATTCTGTTCTTTTTAGGCCAGCATTTTTTTAAATAAGCCGGTACAAATACGAACTGGAGCAGAACAGCAAGAGCCATTATGTAAGGCAAAAATTTCATAAAAACCTCCTCACAGCGTCGAAGAAACGCTAATTCAAGCAAAAATAAAAAGAAAAGCAAGCCGACCATGAGTAAGCCGGAGTTGAGTAAACGCCTTTTGGCACTGATGAGTAATCACCCGGGTGAGAGTTATAATTATAAGCAGTTGGCGATGCGATTGCAGGTGAAGAGTATGGATATGAAACGCCAGATCTCGGAAGTGTTGCGGGAATTAGGAGAAAAAGGAGAGTTGGAAGAGATTTCGACAGGAAGATATAAAATGCGGCAGAGAGGGGCTTATATTACCGGTGAAGTCGAGTTGACAGCCAAAGGTTCGGCCTATATCATTTCAAACGAGAGTAAAGAGGATGTGTTTGTTGCTTTTCCTAACCTCAAACACGCCCTGAACGGAGATAAAGTGAAGGTATTGGTATATGCCCGGAGTCGTGACCGCCGCCCCGAAGGAGAGGTGGTCGAGATCCTGGAACGGAAGAAAGGTACTTTTGTCGGCGTAGTACAACGGTCGGCGAATTACGCTTTCCTGATACCGACCGGTAAGCAGTTGCCCTATGATGTGTTCATCCC
>UQGM01000045.1 GCA_900540535.1 uncultured Oscillospiraceae bacterium
TTGATGGGAAGGTATTGCAAGACCGTCCTATTACCAATATTGGACAGGGATTGCAAGGTGTTGTTCCCAACTTGAATATCACGATGAACAACGGTGGTGCTCCGGGTGCTACTTCCAGTTTTAATATCCGTGGTAATACGTCATTGAATGGTGGTAGCCCATTGGTATTGGTGGATAATGTACAGATGGATGCCAACTTGGTAAACCCGGATGATATCGAGTCTATTTCAGTATTGAAAGATGCGGCTTCTGCTTCTATCTACGGTGCTCGTGCTGCTTATGGCGTTATCTTGATTACAACCAAAAAAGGTAAGAAATCAGACAAACCGACTGTTTCTTTATCAGCTACGGGCTATTGGCAGTCACCGGCATTGACTTTCCACAATGTAAACTCTATGCAGTATCTTACTATGATGGATGAAGCTTATCAGAATGATGGTGGTAGCGGTCATTATTTCAAATCGCAGGTCTATCAGTATGCCGAAGATTACTTTAATGGTAAATACGATTCTCCGGTATTCTTTGATACAGCTTATGATACGTATAAATACGGATATTGCGGTAATACCGATTGGTGGGACGAATTATATAAAACTTCTTTCTCGCAAATCTATACAGCCAACATCAGCGGTGGTAATGACCGTACTACTTACTACGCATCTGTAAGTATGAACGATCAAGGTGGTATTTTGAAAGCAGGAGACGATAAGTACAATAAATATAATGCTAATGTAAATATCTCATCCAATATCACTAAATGGTTGAATGTATCGGCAAAGATTGCTCATACTTACACCGATGAGTTGCACCCTACCGGTGGTACTACAGCTATGAACTCTACCGCTTATTCAGGGCTGTCTTCTTATTCGGGTATGATGAAGGGTGACTTGAGCCCGCTGATGCCAGTAAAACATCCGGATGGACATTACGCCGGACAAGGCAGCTACACCAATCCTGTAGCTATTATGGAACAAGGTGGTAATGCACAGTACAAGCAGAATGATTTGTGGATGACCGGTGCTGTGAAAATTACTCCTATCAAAGGCTTGGTAATCAATGCAGATTATACATGGAATTTCTATGGTAAGTCATCTAATCAGCATGTACAGAACTTCTATGATTATACGGCTGTTCCGGGTACAGAGAACTATTATCCGTGGACTAATCCAAGCAGTGTGACTGTAACCAACAATGATGATTATTACAATGCTTTCAATGCCTTTGCTGAATATACTTTCTCTTTGAAGGAGAAACATAATTTTAAGGTAATGGTAGGTTATAATCAGGAAAATAAACATAAGAAATATCACTATGCAGGACGTAAGAATTTGATTGATTCTTCCAATCCTTCGCTGAATCTGGCTTATGGTGACATGGCGATGAACGGTTCGGAAACTCATTGGTCTGTGAACGGTTTCTTTGCTCGTATTAACTATGATTATAAGGGCAAGTATTTGTTGGAACTGAACGGACGTTACGATGGTTCTTCTAAATTCCCACATGGTGATCGCTACGCATTTTTTCCATCAGCTTCAGTAGCTTGGCGTGTGTCCGAAGAAAAATTTTGGGAACCGATTAGAGGATGGTTTGACAACTTTAAGCTTCGTGCTTCTTACGGCTCATTAGGTAATCAGGCATTGGACGAAAGCCGCTATGGTAACTTCCCTTATTTGGCTACTTATGGAATCAATACAAAATATGGTGCATTGCTTAACGGAACTCGCCCTGTGGCTGTATCTGTTCCCGGATTGGTGAGTGCTTCATTTACTTGGGAAACTGTAAACCAGATAGACTTTGGTTTTGATGCTTCTTTCTTTGGTGGACGCTTGAATACTAGCTTTGACTGGTATCGTCGTAATACAAAAGACATGCTTACGGCAGGACAGGCTTTGCCGGCTGTTTTGGGAACTTCTGTTCCGCAAGAAAATGCTGCTGACATGAAAACTGTAGGTTGGGAAGTTTCATTGGAATGGAATGACCGGCTGAGTAATGGATTTGGTTATCATATTAAAGGTGTATTGTCTGATTATCAGGCTAGCATTACCAAATTCTCTAATCCTACTAAATTACTTGGTACACACTATGTGGGCGAAAAACTGAACGAAATCTGGGGTTATGTTTCTAATGGACTTTTCCAAAGTGACGAGGATGCGAAAGCAGCAGACCAATCTTATCTGTCAGGTGGTAGTTGGGGTGCCGGTGATGTGAAATACGAAGACTTGAATAATGATGGGAAAATCGATATAGGAAAGAATACGTTGGATGACTCTGGTGACCGTAAGATTATAGGTAACAGCACTCCACGTTACTCTTATGGTATTACTGCCGGTTTCGATTACAAAGGGTTTGATTTTGAAATGTTCTGGCAAGGTATTGGTAAGAGAGACTATTGGTTAGGAGGTTCTCAGTTTTGGGGATTCACTGATGAATGGTGTACACCGCCCCATCACGCTAAGCGTGCCCAGACGGATCCCTTTAACAAAATCCTCGAATATAAATACAGAATTGCACTTCCCGCCCCCACCCTTTACGGACAGTTCAACAACCTTGAGGATGTGGACTATGTGCTTACCGCCATGAAATCGTTGGGCTTTGACGATGTTTTTGAGGTTTCCGCCGGTGCGGAGCTCATAAGCGAAGCCACAAGGATTATGATGAACAGCGGTGAGCTTAAGCGTCCTGTTATCTCCTCGGCGTGTCCCGCGGTGTGCAGACTTATAAGGGTGCGTTTTCCGAAGCTCATCCCCCATGTTCTGCCTCTGACATCCCCGATGGAGGAAGCCGGAAGAATTGCAAGGGAAGAAGCAGTTAAAAAGACGGGACTGAAACCCGAAGAAATAGGAGTTTTCTTCATAACTCCGTGTCCTGCAAAGATAACCGCTGTGAAATCCCCTATTTGTCTTGACCATTCAAACATAAACGGAGCTTTTGCCATAAAAGACCTTTATCCGGTGCTTTTCCAGATAATGGATAAAATCGAAGAGCCGGAGTCCATAAAAAAATCGGGACTCATAGGCGTAAGCTGGGCAGGCAGCGGCGGAGAATCCTCTGCTCTGATAAGGGAACAGTATCTTGCCGCCGACGGAATTGAAAACGTCATAAAGGTTTTGGAGCAGGTTGAGGATGAAAAGCTCAATGAACTTGATTTTATAGAGCTTAACGCCTGTTCCGGCGGATGCGTAGGAGGCCCACTGACTGTTGAAAATCCGTATGTGGCAAAGGCGAGAATACAAAAGCTGAGAAAATATCTGCCTGTTTCCTGCAATCATCTTGAAAAGAGCGAAGTGCCCCAAGAGATGAAATGGAGTAAGCCTTTGGAGGGACTTTCGGTTCTTCGCCTTGCTGATAACGTAATTGAAGCCATGACAAGGCTCAACGAACTGAATGAAATCCACTCTGCACTGCCGGGACTTGACTGCGGAACCTGCGGAGCTCCCTCCTGCCGTGCGTTGGCGGAGGACATAGTAAGAGGCACTGCAAGTATAAACGACTGTGTTTTCAGAATGGGTGAAAACATGGACGAGTCGGAGCGGGAAAACTTTATGCCTGCGCCATTCAGACACAACACACAGGAGGAATGACCATGACCGTTAAAGAAATGGCTGAAAGCCTTGGTTTCACCGTACTCACAGGCGGAAAGGGACTGGATAACGAAGTTACCGGCTGTTACTGCGGCGATCTTTTAAGCTGGGTAATGGCAAAAGCTCAGAGCGGAGACGCATGGCTTACGGTAATGGGCAACGTCAACAGCATAGCAGTTGCCACACTCACCGACTGCGCCTGCATAGTCCTTACGGAGCTTGCGCCCCTGGACACAGACGCCAAACTTAAAGCCGAAAGCCACGGCATAGCGATTTTAACCACTCATAAAAACTCCTGTGAGGGAGCCGTGGAAATCTGCTCCCTGCTGAAAAATAAATCATGAGTATTTTTTACGACTTTCATCTTCACTCCTGTCTTTCCCCCTGCGGCGATGACGAAATGACGCCATTTAATCTTGTCAACATGGCGGCTCTTTTAGGCTATGACGCAATAGCCCTTACCGACCACAATTCAGCCCTTAACTGTCCGTCAGCTTTAAAGGCGGGAGAAAAAGCGGGAATTACGGTTATACCGGGAATGGAACTGTGCACCTGTGAGGAAATCCACACGGTGTGCCTTTTTGAAACACTTGAAGGCGCAATGGAATTTTCCCATTACGTTCACACAACTCTCCCGCCCATAGAAAACAGACCTGATATTTTCGGCAATCAGATTGTGACGGATTCGGGGGATAATCCCCTTTCCCGGGAAAATCTGCTTCTGACAACGGCTTCGTCAATCTCCATAGGGGAGGTTTCAGATTCAGTAAAAGAATACGGCGGAATATGTTATCCTGCCCACATCGACAGAGCTTCTTACAGCATTATTTCCGCTTTGGGAGATTTCCCATCTGAATATGGCTTTAAGTTTGCGGAGATAACCGAAAAGGGGGATAAAAATGAATTCCGAGAAAAGTATTCCGCCCTTAAAAATGCGGAATTCATAGTTTCATCGGACTCCCATTATCTCGAGAATATGCCCGACCCGAAACATAAACTCCCCTGCGGAAATTCCGTAAGGGAGATAATAGAGTATTTAAGGGGAAGATGAATTTTTCATTTGAAATTAAAAAAAGACGCAACAAAGGCTGTCCTTTCGGACAGCCTTTTTAATTACTGCAAAAAATATAAACTGCGTTATACATTTGCCGTATTTAATTTTCGGAACGGTTCTTTCTGTAACTCATGTAGCTTTCAAGAATCATTACTGCCGATACTGCATCAACGATATTCTTTCTCTTTTTGCCACGGACATTTACAGTACTCAAAGCGTTGTGAGCCGCAACAGTTGTGAGCCTTTCATCCCAGAGCGCTGTTTCAATTCCGCTTTTTTCGGCAATCAGCTTTGAAAAGCCCTCGCACTTTTCGGCTCTCGCCCCCAAAGTACCGTCCATATTCTTGGGATAACCCACTACTATGAGCTTTGCTCCACGCTTTTTAGCTTCGGAAACTACCTCATCTGCCACCTTTTCCTCGTCGGTTTCAAATATTACTCCCGCAGGAGAGGCAAGCATTTCAAGAGCATCGCAAACGGCAAGTCCTGTTCTTGAATCCCCGTAATCAACAGATAATATTACCATATCCGCTGCCTCACCAGGGCTGAACCTTTCCGACTATTTCGGAAACGCTTTCAATGCCGTTTTTATCGAGATATTCATTGAGTCCGTCGATTATCTTAACAGGCGCATAAGCGTCGGAGAACATTGCTGTTCCCACCTGAATGGCGCTTGCTCCTGCCAGCATCATTTCAACTGCATCCTGCCACTTTGCAATTCCGCCCATGCCGATTACAGGAATCTTTACACGGTTTGCAACCTGCCAGACCATTCTCACTGCAACAGGGAAAACCGCAGGTCCTGACATTCCGCCAACATTATTATGGAGAATGGGACGGCGTGAATTTATATCAATTCTCATACCTGTAAGGGTATTTATAAGTGAAACTGCATCCGCTCCGGCAGCTTCAGCCGCAGCTGCGATTTCCGCAATATCGGTGACATTGGGTGTAAGCTTTACTATAAGAGGCTGTTTGCAGACTTTTTTAACCATGGATGTTATGGACTCAACACTTGCACAGGATGTGCCGAAAGAAGCTCCGCCCTCTTTGACGTTGGGACAGGAAATATTGAGCTCTACCATATCGACAGAAGTATCTGCAAGCCTTTCAACTGCCTTGCAGTATTCATCGGGAGTGCTTCCCGCAATGTTTGCAATAACAACTGTTCCCTGCTCACTGAGCCACGGAAGCTCGTCCTTTACAAAGCTTTCAACGCCGGGATTCTGAAGTCCCACGCTGTTTAAAATTCCGCTGGGAGTTTCGGCAATTCTCACAGGAGGATTTCCGAAGCGGGGATTCAAAGTTGTACCCTTGCAGGAAATTCCGCCGAGCTTTGAAATGGGATAAAACTCATTGTATTCTCTTCCGAAACCGTATGTTCCTGAAGCTGTGATGACGGGGTTTTTAAGTTCAACGCCCGCTATATTAACTCTTAAATCAGCCATTCCACACTACCTCCCTCGAATCAAAAACAGGTCCGTTTTTGCATACATGACGGTAGTGTTCGCCGTCCTTTTCCTTTGTCTTGCAGGCACATACAAGGCAGGCTCCGATTCCGCAGCCCATTCTCTCTTCAAGAGACACAAAACAGGGAATACCCTTTGCCTCAGCCATTGCCGCAACATTTTTAAGCATAGGTCCCGGTCCGCAGGCGAATACTGCATCACAGGGCTTTTCGAGGCGCTCCTTTAAAATGTCCGTTACAAAGCCGTGATGACCATAGCTTCCGTCATCTGTGGTAACAAACACATTTTCACAAACCGCTTTGAAATCGTTCTCCAAAATAAGAGCCGATTTACTGCGGAAGCCTAAAATTGCATCGGCTTTTTTGCCGTAAACTTTGCTTGTCTCCAAAAGTGGAGGAACACCGATTCCGCCGCCTACAAAGACAACGTTTTCATATTTTTCATCAGTGGGGAAGCCGTTGCCGAGAGGGCCGAGGACATTTATAATATCCCCTTCCTTTCTCTCGGAAAGCCACAATGTTCCCTCGCCTCTCACTTCAAAGACAATACGAAGTGTACCCTTATCTTTATCTATTCCGCAAAGGGATATGGGACGGCGCAGAGTTTTGCCGTCACAGAGAATATTTACAAACTGTCCCGCCTTTGCCCTTTCGGCAATCTCCGGGGCTTCAATTGTAAAATCAAAAGCTGTACTGTTAAGCTTATTGACAGTTAAAATTTTGAAATCATCCTGGATATATTTCATCTTTACCTCCGGGAAATTTATTTTTTAAGAGCGGGAATAAAAGAGGCTATATCATCCCTCATTCTGATTGCCTCACGGCGTGAAGCTGCTGCGTAATCCTTTTCGTCGCAGTTTTCTTCCTTTTTGTATGCACACATAATTGAACGTGAAGCGTTTACTATTGCGCCGATTCCGTTTTCATCAAATGCACCTGCAAGATTTGCTGCGGAACCGCCCTGTGCACCGTATCCGGGAACAAGGAAGAATGTATGGGGAAGAGCCTTTCTGAGCTCTGTAAGCTGGTCAGGATATGTTGCGCCTACAACTGCGCCGACACCTGAATAGCCTGTTTCTCCCATAAGCTCCTCTCCCCAGCTTTCGCAGAGAGCGCCCATTTCTCTGTAAAGAGTGGGGCTGTCACCGATAGGCTTATCCTGAAGCTCTCCTGAGGAGGGATTTGAAGTTTTAACGAGAACGAAGATTCCCTTATCCTTTTCACGGCAGATATTGAGAAGAGGCTTAATGCCATCGCTGCCAAGGTATCCGTTTACGGTAAGTGCATCGGCTCCGAAAGGCTCAAAGGTCTTATCGTTAACCTTGACTTCACCGAGATGAGCTGCCGCATAGGCTTCCATTGTTGTACCGATGTCGTTTCTTTTACCGTCGGTTATAACGTACATTCCCTTTTCTTTTGCATAGGCGATTGTATCATAAAGAGCCTTTACGCCCTGCCAGCCGTACATTTCATAATATGCACACTGAGGCTTTACTGCGGGAACTATATCGCAGAGGGCATCAATAAGTCCCTTATTGAAAAGGAGAAGAGCATGTGCCGCTCCCTCAAGAGTTTCGCCGTACTTTGCGAAGGCTTCCTCTTTGATGTAAGACGGAATATAGTCAAGCTTCGGGTCGAGACCCGCAACGGTAGGGTTACCGGTTTCTTTAATTTTGGCAATAAGTCTGTCAAGTGACATTTTTCTTCCTCCTCGTTATTTATCCTCGTAAACCACTTTGCCTCGGCAGACGGTATACTTTACCTTGCCGCAGAGTTCAGTGTTTTTAAACGGTGTGTTTTTAGATTTTCCGTGAAGCTTTTCGGGATCAACAGTCCATTTTTCCTCATCGCTGAAAATGGCTATATCAGCCGGTTTTCCCTCAGCCAAAACTCCTGCTCTGATTCTGAGAATACGTGCGGGATTTGCGCTCATAAGCTCAATGAGCCTTGGCAGAGTGATATAACCCGGCTTTACAAGATAGGTTATTCCCGCTGCCAGAGAGGTTTCAAGTCCGATTGAACCGTTGGGAGCAGATACAAAATCCGCCTTTTCCTCAGGAGTATGTGGTGCATGGTCAGTGGCGATTGCATCAATTGTACCGTCGCATATTCCCTCGATTACAGCGTTTACATCAGCCTGTGTTCTCAGAGGCGGATTCATTCTGTAATCGGCATCCATATTCATGACGATTTCATCAGTAAGTGTAAAATAATGGGGGCAGGTTTCACAGGTTACCTTTGCGCCCATTTTCTTTGCGCTTCTTATAAGCTCAACGGATTTTTCGGTGCTTACATGGCAGATATGAACAGCGGTATCAGAAGAAAATGCAAGAGCTATCTCTCTCGCTGTTCCTGCATCCTCAGCAGCTCCCGGTATTCCCTTTACGTCAAGAAGTATGCTGGAAGCACCCTCATTGATTTTTCCTCCTGCTGCAAGGCTCATATCCTCACAGTGGGCAAGTACGGGAACTCTCAGTCCGTAGGCGTTTATAAGTGCGTCATACATAAGCTTTCCTGTGGCAACAGGCACGCCGTCATCTGAAAAAGCGGCGGCTCCTGCCTCTTTAAGAGCCTGCATATCCGTAAGCTCTTTGCCTGAAAGTCCCTTAGTGATTGCCGCTACGGGCAGAACTCTCGCATCAGCCTTTTCAGCTTTTTCGAGAATATATTTTACTGTTTCGCAGGAGTCAACACTGGGCGATGTATTGGGCATTGCCGCAACTGTTGTAACTCCTCCGGCAGCCGCAGCACGGCAGCCGGTTATTATATCTTCCTTATGAGTCTGACCGGGGTCACGCAGGTGAACATGCATATCTACAAGTCCGGCACTTGCGTAAAGACCTTTGCCGTCAATTACTCTTTCGGCTTCTTCCTCTATACAGGCGTCAATACGCTTTATTATTCCGCCGTCAATGAGAATATCCTTTAAGGACTCATCTGCCTTACCGTTCTCTATTATTCGGACATTTTTAATAAGCAGTTCAGCCATAACGTTACCTCCGATATATTTTTATTATTCAGCCGCAGCTGTGGTTTCCTCTGTGGGAGCTGCATCTGCACCATGAAGCTTGCAGGTGTCGGGAAGAGAGTTTTTATTGTACCAGCCGGTTTTGGTGCTGGGACAAGCATCTGTTGCAATAAGACCTGATTCCGTACAGTATTTCATCTGTACTACATTTTCACTCTTGGGGAAATCTTTTGAAGGCAGACCTTCATGGATTTCATTCATTATCTTCTTGAAGATATTACCTGACGGGTTGCCGGATACGCCCAAGATCTCCTTCTGAGCATCATATCCGTACCATACAGCACTGATATAGTAAGGTGTTCCGCCGATAAACCATCTATCGTGGTCGTCAGTTGTGGTACCGCTCTTTGCCATTGTGGGATAGCCGCTGATACCGTATGCCTTTGTTGTACCCTGGGGGTCAGTGATAACAGTCTGAAGCATTTCGCACATGATGTTTGCTGTTTCCTGGGAAATAGCACGCTGTGATGTGGATTCATTTTCAAGAATTGTCTGCTCACCTTTGCTGTCGGTAACTTTATAGTAGCAGTAGGGCTCATAGTAAAGTCCGCCGTTACCGAAAGCAGCATATGCCGCAGTCATTTCCAGTACGCTTACACCGTTATACATACCGCCCATTGCAAGGGGTGAATAGTTCTTATCCTCTTTTTCGTTAAGAGAGGTTATATGGAATCTGTCCTGAAGGAAAGCGTAGGAACGCTCAAAACCGAGAAAATCCTTAAGAATACGCACGGGGACGGTATTAAGTGAACGTGCAAGGGCGTTCTGGGCAGTTACGTTTTCTCCGCTTCCGGAACCGCCGCCGAAGTTAAAGGGCATTTTCTCGCCTTCATGATATATTTGTGCGTCTGGAATCATTGTTGACCAGTTTATCATTCCATACTCAATAGAAGGTGAATAAATACTCAAAGGCTTAATTGATGAACCGGGTGAACGAAGGGTATCGGTAGCACGGTTAAGGCAGCGGTTTCCGCTCTTTTCACCTGCTTCACCTGCCATTCCCACTACTCGTCCTGCATAGTCCATTATAACCATTGCAGACTGTGCAGCGGGATGTGCAGCAGTATCCTCTTCTTTTTTGAAAGTTTCTCTGTTTTCGTATACTCTTGTTACAACCTTCTGAACATCGGGGTCAACGGCACAGTAAATTCTGAGTCCACCGTAAAATACCATATCTACAGCCTTTTTCTTACTGTATCCGCACTGAGTCTGAAGATCTTCAATAACTGAATCAATTACATATTCAGTATAGAAATCATATTTGCTTTCATCGGGCTTCTGCTTGTTTTTCATTTCCTCGCTGGGAACATAATCAGGATCATTTGTAAACACAAGGTCATATGCAACTGCTGCATCATATTCTTCCTTTGTTATCTTACCCTGACTGAGAAGCTCTCTAAGACAGTATTCCTGACGTTCCTTGTTATTTTCAGGATTTATAAGGGGATTATAATAGGTGGGAGCATTGGTGATTGCCAGAAGACTTGCACATTCGGCAAGGTTCAGATCGTCAACATTCTTACCGAAATATTTTTCGGCAGCAGTCTGAACTCCGTAACAGTTTTCACCAAGATAAATGGTATTGAGATAAGCCTCTGCAATCTCGGTCTTTTCATAATTTTTTTCGAGATTGAGAGCATAAGTAATTTCATTGAATTTACGTACAAGCGTTACGTCATCTTCACCGGTAAGGTTTTTAATAAGCTGCTGTGTTATTGTAGAACCACCCTGTACTGTAAGTTTCGGAATGAATTTTGACAGGAATGATCTTACAGCAGAGGAAGTCGTTCGTAACCAGTCCACACCCTCATGGCTTTCAAAACGCTTGTCTTCCATAGCGATAACAGTTTCATACATATAGGGTCCCATATCCTTTAAATCGACCCAGATTCTGTTTTCCGCATTATTGAGACGGCAATACTCGTATGGGTTGTTATCCTTATCGTAGGCATAGATAATTGTTGTCTGGTTCTGATTGTTCTTGTAAGCATCCAAATCAAAGGCAGACTCTCCGTTAGTAAAGGAGATAACATAAGCTATCATGGAAGCCGCAATGACACACAAGGTTATAACCAAAACCAGCAAAACGGCTATAATAGCCTGCCATTTTACGGAATGCTTAACCACTGCGTCTTTAATACTTTTTTTACCTGAGTTATTTGAACCGGAGCTTTTCTTTTTTTCAAATGGAGTTTTTAATTTCACAGTTAATAAAGTCCTCCCTTTCAGTTTAAATAAATATCTACTCCCTTTATAGGGATATTGATTAAAGTCTGCAATATTATATCACATTTTCGCACAAAAGTTTAGAGGTTTATAAAATTATTCCTTTTTTGCAGGATAAAACTGCATATAAAAGGAAAAAAAGACAAAAATATGATTAATAAAAGGAAGGAGTGTGAAAAAATGAACAGCATTAAAAAACTTTTATTTACTATCGGAGCTTCAGCCGTTCTCATAGCGGTTATTTCATCATCTTCTTTAGGTTCAGATTATCCCAAAAGCGAAAATAATACTAATCAAATAAAGAGCGTTACCGAAAGCTCCAAAAATCCCGCATATATAATAGGTATATATAAAGGGTACGTGGCAGTGTACAAATACGGCAGTGATGAACCATTCAAAATAACCGAAGTACCTGTAAGTTCGCTTACCCCAGGTGATGAAGTGCTTCTTACAAAGGGAATTGAAGTCGCTGATGATAAGGAACTCCAAAAAAGACTCGAAGATTACTCATAATAAAAATAAACAAAAATTTTCTTTCTTTTTAAACATCTTGACGCTTTGATTGTAAAACGGTATAATATACGCATTAATTGTCACATATCATATGAAGTGTGGTGCAACGTTAAAAATGAAAACTTATAATACCTTTGTTTTCACTTCTCAGCCGGAGTGGGACAAAGTACCTGTCGCCTCAATTGACAGCTTTCACTGGGAAAAGGAAATTTTTGTACGTCCCCGTTCCTATGCAAAGCTTTGTGCTGTTGAAGGCAAAGGCCTTTATGCAAGACTGTGGTCCTTTGAAAAAGATGTTCGTGTCGTTTTTGAAAACAGGGATGAACCGGTAGCTAGGGACAGCTGTCTTGAATTTTTTATGTGTCCCTTTGAAAACAGTACGGTGCCTTACGTCAATTTCGAAATGAACCCAAAAGGCGTTATCCTTTCAGAATACGGTACCGGCAGAGGTAAGGAACGGACAAAGGTCGCCTTATTGTCTGAAGAAGCTCCAGAAGTTTCGGTATTCACCGTCAATGAAAACGGAGAAACTGCATGGGGCGTTTCTCTTTTCGTAAGCGAAAAACTCATGTCGGATATTACAAAGACTGATTTCAAAATTAAACCCATGACTTTAAGAGGCAATTTCTACAAATGCGGCGATGATACACCTATCCCCCATTTTGGAGCCTTTTCACCTGTTGGTCCTGTGGAAAAAGGATTCCATAATCCTGAAATGTTTGGTGAGCTTGTTTTCAATTATCCCTGTGAGGATTAGTTAATATCAAATTTAAGAAAATCAAAAATTAAAATTTACCGAAAGGTGTGTAAGTTTTGACAAAACCTAATTTTGACATTGAAGAGATAAGAGAACATTTTGACTTTGAGGGCGACTATACCGGATTTTATCCAATACATAACGGACATATCAACAACACATATGTCCTTGAATTTGAAAACGGTGAAAATGTAAAATCATATCTTCTTCAGCAGATTAACACCAACGTTTTTAATGATCCCGAAAAGCTTATGGAAAACGTTGTAGGCGTTACAGAATATCTTCATAAAATCATTGTTGAAAACGGCGGAGATCCCGACAGAGAAACTCTGAACGTAATTAAAACCAGAGACGGAAAGCCTTTTTTAGTTTCAAAGGACAACAGATACTGGAGATGCTACAATTTCATTACTGACGCATACACTTGTCAGACAATTGAAAATCCTGTAGTATTTTACAATTCTGCAGTTGCTTTCGGTAACTTCCAGCGTCTTTTAGCTGATTATCCCGCTGACAGCCTCCATGAAACAATCCCAAATTTCCATAACACTGTTTCAAGATATGCTGATCTCATGGCAGCTGTTGAAAAAAATGCTGCTGGCAGACTCGACAGCGTAAAAGAAGAAGTTCAGTTTGCAAAAGATCGTGAAAAAGATACTCATGTTGTAGTTGATCTCATTAATGAAGGTAAACTTCCCATGAGAGTCACACACAATGACACAAAGCTTAACAATGTAATGTTTGACAATCAGACAGATAAGGGAATCTGTGTTATCGACCTTGATACAGTTATGCCCGGTTCATCTCTCTATGACTTTGGTGACAGCATCCGTTTCGGCGCTAACCATGCAGCAGAGGATGAAAAGGATTTAAGCCTTGTCTATCTTGACCTTAATCTTTTCGAACAGTATTGCAGAGGATATCTTGAATCAGCAGGTAAAAGCCTTACAAAGACCGAGATTGAATATCTCCCCTTCTCTGCAAAGCTTATGACTTTTGAATGCGGAATGAGATTTCTCGGAGATTATCTTAACGGAGACACATATTTTAAAACTGCATACCCTGAACACAACCTTGACAGATGCCATACACAGTTTGCACTGGTAGCCGATATTGAAAAGAAATTTGACGAAATGAAAGCAATTGTTGAGCGCATTTGCAAGGAGCTTGAAATTGAAAAATAAAAAGCTCAAAATAGCAGCATCGGTTATTGCGTCTGTTCTTATTTTGGTATCAGTGGTGTTTGCAGTGTTCACTCTCTCCGAAAAGAAAACTCTAAAGCAGGCAAAGCTTGCTCAGCTTAATCTCCCGGAAGGTTTTACAGTCACCGCTCATGCAGGAGCATTGAATACAGAACCCAACACTATGGATTCTATAACAAAATCCCTTGAATTTATTGGAGAAGGAGTTATAGAAGTTGACGTTCGGTTTACCTCTTCAGGAAAACCTGTTCTCAGCCATAATGAAGTCAAAAGCGACGGAAACGAATATGTTTCCCTTGAAGAATTTTTCAGCGTATTGAAAGAATATCCCGCAAGAGTAAATCTTGACCTTAAGGAATTTTCAAATCTGCCTGTAATACAGGAACTTGCTGAAAAGAATGATGTAATGGATCAGGTTTTCTTCACAGGAGTTTTTAAAGAAGAGGCTCAAAATGTTAAAACTTCATGTCCTGATATTCCCTATTATCTCAATGTGTATCCAAATCCCTTGAGAATTAAAAATGATTCCTATCTGGAATCTATTTCTAAAACAATTACAGATTGCGGAGCAATCGGCATTAACATCAATTACCGTCTGGTATCCGAAGAGATGATAAGTAAAATGCATGAGAAAAATCTTCTCGTTTCCCTTTGGACTGTAGATAATGAGGACGATATGTATATAGCCCTTGCAGAAGCTCCTGATAATATTACAACACGCAATCCTGATATTCTCAAAGATATTATTCAGAAGCAGTCAAACAAGTAAAATGATTTTAATCCTCACTGATTTAAACAGTGAGGATTTTTTATAGTTTTTAAATTTATAACAGCAATATTTAAGGACGCCTGAGGCAAAGCCCCAGACGTCCTTTTTACAGATTTTTAATTCTGTTTAAGGGAGTTAACTTCAATAATCTTATTTCTGCCAATCCCAGTTGTAGAAACGTACCTTTACAGGATCAGATGTGACCTTGTTGCCGTATACGTCTTCAACAGTAACCTGAATCCAAGCTGAACGTGCACCAACACCGTTTGTAGCTCTGATAACAGCGCTCATGTTGTCATCTGCGGGCTCAATTGTAGCCTGCTGATCATCAGCTGACCACTTTGCATATTCCCAGCTGATGCTCTTAATATCAGCGCCTTCGTTAACGCTGAAGCCAAGAGTAACAGGTGTGCTGTCCCACTTCTTAGTCCAGGAAACCTTCTGATATACAACCTCACCAACGGGAGCACCGTTCTGAGTGATTGTTACATCAGTAACCTTTGTACCAAGATCGATTGCGAAGTATGCGGTGAGGAGTTCCTCACGGGCTGCATTGACCTGTGCCTGAGAAGCAAGTTCGTTGTTAAGAACGAAGTTTGCTGTCTCAAGAGCAGCACGAAGTTCATCTGTAATCTGCTCTTCTGTAAGGCCTGCGCCGTTTACCATATTAAGAGCCTCTGTAAGTGCAGTCTTATCGGAACGTACACGTACAACGCAGCTTACGGTAAATCCGCCATCTTCTGTAGTTGCCTTAATTTCAGCATCTCCGGGGCCAACTGCCTTTACAACGCCGTTTTCAACAGTTGCAACAGTTGAATCAGTAGATGTCCATGTGACATTCTTATTCTTAACTGTTACAGGCTTGAAGCTGAGGCTGAGTGTAAAGCTATCGCCCTCTTTAAGAGAAGCAGATGTCTGGCTTATGGAAACACTTGTTACACGACCCTGGAAGAAGGCTGCAACACGATCGAAGAAATCAAGGATACCGGAAGTACCGATACCATTGCCGTTAATAGCGCCGAATGAAAGGAAGTCAAGAGCTTCATCTGCAAACTTAGCAAGTTCAACAAGATATTCGTTTCCGCTGTTGTAGAACTTCTTGAAAACAGCGCTCCAACGCTCATTGAATCCTGAAATAATTGAAACAGAGTTATCAAGAGTAACATCTGTGCCTCTAAAGAGAACATAAATAGCGTTGAGTGTCTTATCTACGCCGTTATCCTCTTTGTAAAGCTTTGCAAGAACATTGAGAACCTCACGAAGCTTCTGGCTAAGATCAGCATTCATGTTTGTCTTGCTTGCAATCAAATCAGCAACTGTGTTGATGTTATCCTCATAGAAAGCGATTTCTATGATATTGCGCATGAGCACTGTGATAACGTCAGCTTCTGCTGCATCAGTAAGACGATAAGCTGTCTTACCGGACTTTGAAGTGTACTCTGTAACTGTTCCGACAGTAAGCATATTAAGATCGTAAAGGAACGGAATCTTAATATTTACAGGCTGTCCGTTGATTTCAAGTTTTGAAAGAGCGTTAATAATGATCTGAGTAATATCAAGATCAAGATTGAAGTTAATGTCATAAATCGGACGAGCTGTATCAAGCATTACAAATGCTGCCTGAGCTGCATTTTCAACGCTGACCTGAAGTCCGTCACTGTTAATGAAGTAAAGTGCATTGGGAAGGATCTCAAGAAGCTTGTTGACCGGATCATTATAGATAGACTCAACAAGGTTGAGAATGGGCTTAAGGATTGCGCTGAGAGCTGCATCCTTATCAGCCTTGACAGCTGCTACATATTCTTCAGCTGAAAGTATATCGTCGGGGTTGCATCCGATACCCTCAAGGATCGGGATGATACCATTCTGATATCCATAGTAGCCGTTGATCTGAGCAGTGTCGAGAATGCCGAAATCTTCACCGGCGAAAACTGCGGCAAGAACAGGTGCAAAGGGACTGAATGCCTTTGTAATAGCAGCTGCGAAGCCGTCTTTATCACCGTCTGTGAAGCCCCAGTTATATCCTTCCTTAACCTCATCCCAAACGGAAATATCAATTCCGATTGCTCCGAGAACAGGAACAAGATCGATACCAATACCAGCAAGAGCGTCCTTAATCATAAGAACGATGCTTGTAACAGTCTCATTTGTATAGAAGTTGCCTGTAATGTAACCCTTGATAAGCTCACTGAGAGTGGGAGCTCCGCTGCCCTGGAGAACACGGATAAGGTTATCAATATAACCTGTAAGGTGATCAGCAAAATACTGAGCCTTTTCCTGAGTCCAGTCGTCTGTATAAGTTACATTGTTGATAGGCTGACCGACAAGCTCTTTGAAAGCATAGTCGATTTCCTTAGAAGCATAATCCTCATAAGGAATGAAGAGTTCTGTAATTGCACAGATAACGTTTTCTGTGTTAAGGCCGATTCCGTTTACAATCTTGAGAATGTCTTCGCTGAGAACGATTTCAGAACCTGTAAGTTTGCCAACAAGAGCTGTTACAGAGTTAAGGAAATCGTTATCGCCAAGCATGGGAAGAATGTAGCGGAGAACTGCAAGAAGAGTATCAGCCTTATCAGTTACAAGCTGATAGCGTGTACCGCCTGTACGTACGCTGGCAACGCCTGCGACCATCTGTCCATGGCTTGCAAGAACAGACTGATTGATTGTGGGAAGTACAAGGTTTGTTCCGGGTGCTACCATACCAAGAACCATGGGGATAAGTTTGTTTACATCGCTGAGAATTGAAAGATCAAGGTCAGGAGCAGCAAACTTAACTATGCCGTAAAGTGTCTTTTCGCTTATTCCCATAGCACCAAGAACATCAATATCAATGAAGCCTATCGCTGTGGCTATAGCAGACAGCTGTGTTGATTTGAGAACTGATGTAATCATATCATTATCAAAAACATATGCAAGCTTTGGAAGAACATCAAGAAGTGATGAAATAGGAGCATTTGCAACACTGTCAACATAGTCGAGGAGAGGAGTGAGAATAGCTTCGATCATCTGATCAGCAGTTGTGCAGCTGTTGAAAGCATCAGTTGAAACTACACCTTCGCACTCTAACATCTCAAGAAGCGGAAGTACAGCGCTGTTGTAAAGATCCATATGACCTACCTTAACATCAGCTGTAACACTACCTATAATCGGTATTCCGCTAACCTTTAACTTGCCAGTATAATCAGCATTACCTAATGCTGCTCTAAGAACAGAAGAGAAACCGTTGAGTACCTGACCTACAGCTTTAACGAAGCTTTCTTTATCATGTACGCCCCAGTCAAGCTTGGAAGTATCAAGGCTGCTCCAGTCTGTGCCGGCTGCATTAAGTACATCTCTTACAGCCGCATACTCATCACCTGTTATTACAGTTGAAAGAGTATTGGGATAAACCATAAGATGTAAATTATCCTTTGCCTGATCAAGAATATCCTGACCCTTAATCTTAGTTACTGATGCATCAATGTCAGGCATATTCTTAAGTGTATCTACAAGCATCGGATAAATGCTTGTAAGAACTGTATTGACCATCTCATTTGTATAGAGATTATCATTTACAGCATCCTTGATGAGATTAGAAATGGAACCTTCAACACCGAGAACGGGACCGATAGCCTCATTTCTCATAAGAGAATCAAGCTTTGATATAACAGTATCAAGCTTATCATGAGTTACCTTATAAACCTCGTCGGATGTTCTTGCAACGTCACCAGCCATGGGTTCACGCTCAGGATATTCCATCTCAGTTTTTACATAATGTTCAAAGGGATTTGCTTTGTATTCCTCAAGTGAGGTGAGCATAAATTCATAATGCTCATAATCAGCTCTCAGTTCTTCTGAAACATATCCGGAATCCTTAATTGTATCCCAAATTGATGTTTCGACCAAACCGATAGCCTCTTCAACCAGCTTGTGGTTAAGAAGATTTACTTTGCCGTATTTGTCATAACTGTCTGCAATTCCGCCGATCTGTGACTCAAGACGCTCAGCAAGGACTTTATAAACAGAAATTACGGCGCTGTTAACCTGCTCGTATTTTCCGCCGAACAGTTTAGCAATTGTCTCTTCACCATATTTGGTCTTAAGATCATTGAGCTTTGTGTTAGCTTCAGTAAATTTAACTGTAAGCTGCTCTGTGGGAAGAGAGGAAACATCTTCTCTAATAAGCTCATTGAAATACTTGAAGCTTGAATAGATTTCATCAGCTAAAGCTTTATCTTCAGGTTTTTCTGAAATCTTAGCGTATAAGTTATCAAGGAATGTATGGATGTATGCTGTACCTTCTTCACCGAAAACACGTGCAATGGCAGCTGCAGTACATTTCTCGATAAGCTCAAGGTTAGCAGAAACCTCAAGATACACGTTGATGACATCAAGATTATTGTACTCGTCAAGAGGAACAGGGAAACCGCCTATTTTTGCATCAATTTCAGCCTTTAAGGCAGTAATTTCAATAACTTCCTTTTCCTCATTGACAGAAGTAATATAAGCTATGAGTGCTTCTGCTGTAAGTCCATACTTAGCAAGAGCTGCATTTCTTGCCTCTTCATTACATGCGCTGAAGTTTGCATAAAGATCAGTCATCTCTTTAAGAACTGCTTTAAGATCAGCAAGTTCCATCTCAGCAGGATTGCTGTTCTTATCCATAACTTTCTTCATTGCAGCTACATACTCGTCAGCAAGCTTGTTGTCACGAGCATTTTCTGTTGCAAGAACAAAGTTCTGGATAGCGTCCTTATCAAAGAAATGATTGATTATTGCATCGCTGCCCCAAAGATCACCGAGTGCATCAATAGCTGCACGGTTGCTCTTTGCAAGCTCAACAAGTTCATCAGATGTCTTTGATGCAAGATCTGTTGCAAGAAGCTTATCTGTGAAATAATCTCCGAAAGCTTTAAGAGCTGCAATTTCATCTGCTCCGCCGGATGCTTCTGAATTGTTCCAGCTTTCAAGATAGTTGCAGGCATTCTTATTTACGCCTAAGAAACCTGATGTCCACTGTGCAACATTGTGATACCATGAATATATAACTTCTGTTACAACAGTATCAGGAAGCTTTGAGACATCTGTATCCTGCTCAAGAAGAACAGTACTTAAATCACGCTGAATTTTAATACCATATGAACGTGCGACTATATCAGAAGGATAACTTCCGAGTCCCCAGTCATAGTTGGTACCGCTCATTCCGCCGATGAAAGCGCTGATTGCTGAGTTGGCAACTGCCAGGTCATCACCTGTAACACCATACTCATTCTGGAGTTTTGTAATTATTACATTGGCAACTCCACGAGCAGTTCTGTTGATATCGTCCTTATTATTGCCGACATGACTCGGAGCTTCAGCAGTAGCAACAGTCCAGAATGCTTCAACTGCTTTTTCAATATCGCCTGTAGGATCGCTTACTATAGTATAATAGTCATTTCCGACCGCAACAGGGCTGCCCCAAGCAGCATTTTTGACACCATCAGCTTTAAGCGCATCAGCTAAAACCTGATAAGGATCTTCAGCCGCAAAAGCTACAAAGCCGGCACTGACGCTCATTATAACTATAATAATAGCCATAAATACGCTCAGTACTCTTTTAGAAGTCTTCATTTCAATACCTCTCTTCTTTTTATATTTGCATCACCGTGCCTTTTCAGCTTTAACACAGTCAGCTTC
>UQGM01000046.1 GCA_900540535.1 uncultured Oscillospiraceae bacterium
TCCCCTTCTCCGCCAGACTGAGTCTGGACGCATTTGCGTTCGGACTCAGTTTTTTTATTTTACCTTTAATGCTCGCACTTTTATCTTCTACTGATATCAGCTTACTTTTAACACACTGTTCGCAGTATGTTTTTTCTTTTGCGCTGTTTCTGTTTTCGTTTACAGGGAGATGAGAACTCCTTGCCCGTGCAGCGTTCTGCTTATATACAATGCTGCACGGCTTCTATAATTGAACATTTGCGAAGCAAATCCGGCAGCATAAGCTGCCGAGTCTCCCCTTCTCCGCCAGACTGAGTCTGGACGCATTTGCGTTCGGACTCAGTTTTTTGTTTCACCTTTAATGCACGCACTTTTATCTTCTACTAATATTAGCTTACCTTTAACACACTGTTTGCAGTGTGTTTTTCTTTTACATCAATTTATGTTATGTACTTTCTTGACTCAAACAAACAGCCATGATATACTGTGCGAAAAATAAAACGGAGCAAAAGGAGAGTTGGTAATGAACATTATCTTGGTAATCGGTATCATCTGGACATTGTACGGCGTTGCAGGATTGTTTGGATTGCAGAAAATACCTACAAAATTCAAAGCAAAAACATGGACGAAACGCTACATTCGCTATCAGGGTATTGCATGGATACTCCTTGGAATTCCTTGGATTGTACTTGCTTTGGTAACCATGGACAAAGAGCTGGGATTTTTCATTATGTTGCCTCTCCTACTTGTCTGTACCGTTCCCGGATTCATCTATGCTATAGTCCTGGATCGAAGATATACTGCCAAAATAAAACAGGAAAAATAATCTCCTCTGATAAAAGAAAAACAGCAACTGTCTATTGAGGTATTAACCTTTTAGCATATGTCCTATATATTGTTGCAATATTATAGAAAAGCACACTGAAAACAGTGTGCTTTTTATTTTTTCCTGTTTACACAAATCTGTCTACTCTTAATTCCTCTTTGTCTTCGGAATCTGCTTTTAAATTTAAAAAGAACATAAGTTTTTAGTAACCTATCATTTTAAAAAATCATAGTATGTAAAGGCACAGTAAATTTGTGCCATACCCGCAATTTTTAAATCTTACAAGAGAGAAGATGATAATACGAGTAGAGATCTTTTCTGCAACATGAATATCATTGATTGTTCACCGGACAACTCTTCATGTTCGTGCTGTTCATCTAACTGCTGCTGTATAGGTCCTACCGGACCAACAGGACCCACCGGTCCTTCCGGTTCCAGCGGAGCAACAGGTGCAACCGGTCCAACTGGTCCTACTGGCCCTGCTGGTCCCGCTGGCGGTCCTACTGGCCCAACCGGTGCTACCGGCCCTACTGGCGCAACCGGTCCTACTGGTGCTACCGGTCCTACCGGCGCTACCGGCCCTACGGGAGCAACCGGCCCTACTGGACCCACCGGTCCTGCCGGTCGTATAGGTGAAATTGGTCCCACCGGCGCTACCGGCCCTACTGGCGCAACCGGTCCTACTGGTCCTACTGGTGCTACCGGTCCTACCGGCGCAACTGGTCCTACTGGCGCTACCGGCCCTACGGGAGCAACCGGCCCTACTGGTCCTGCAGGTCGTATAGGTGAAACTGGTCCCACTGGTGCAACTGGTCCCACCGGCGCTACTGGACCCACTGGTGCAACTGGTCCTACTGGTGCTACTGGTCCTACTGGCGCTACTGGTCCTACTGGAGCAACTGGCCCCACTGGCGCTACTGGCCCAACCGGTGCAACTGGTCCTACTGGCGCTACTGGCCCAACTGGTGCTACTGGACCTACTGGTGCTACTGGTCCTACTGGCGCTACTGGTCCCACTGGTGCTACTGGTCCCACTGGTGCTACTGGTCCCACTGGCGCTACCGGTCCTACTGGTGCTACTGGTCCTACCGGACCCAGAGGTCCCTCTGGCGATACAGGTGAAGCAGGTACTGCCGCCACTGTCAAAGTTGGAACCGTTACTACAGGTGATCCGGGAACACAGGCATCTGTCACCAATAGTGGTACAGATCAAGCAGCCACATTTGATTTTGTGATTCCTCAGGGAGAACCTGGCCAAATGCCTGATGCAGAGTTTTTAAACGCTTATTCTACCCCTTCACAGCCCGGCACATCCGAAAATCCACTTATTTTCGACCGAAACGGTGCTTCCAACGGTACAGCGATAACCCATGCAACAAATTCGGCTAATATCGTTATACAAGAGCCCGGCTTTTACAGCGTCGCTTTCAGCGGAACAATAACAACTCCAAGCGGCGGCAAATTCCCGTTATCTATTTCACTGTCGCTCCAACAGAATGGTTCATCCGTTCCGGGTGCTGTATCACGAAGCAATTTACAAGCTGCCAACCAAACAACCAATATGGCTTTTTCGCAAATAATAAATGTTGCATCAGTGCCCACCACATTAACTGTCAATAACAGCGGAGGCTCTATTTTGTACGACAGCATTTCAATTACAGTTAACAAAATAGGAGACGCCTAATATTTTCGGGGTATTTCTTATATGGAAATACCCCAACTTTTTTAATTACTCATACATAACATTAAAGTTCACAGAAAGGTTGACTGCTATGAACAAATACAAAATCTGTGTATACGCAATCTGCAAGAACGAAGAACAGTTTGTAGAAAAATGGGTTAAATCCATGAATGAAGCCGATAAAATCATCGTACTTGATACAGGTTCCACCGATAAAACCGTTTCAAAGCTAAAAAGTGCAGGAGTAGATGTTTACGAAGAAAAGATTACTCCATGGCGATTTGATGTAGCAAGGAACCGTTCCTTAGAATTTGTACCAGAAGACATTGACATATGCGTTTGCGTCGATTTGGATGAGAGATTTGAGCCGGGCTGGAGAGAGATTCTTGAAAAGGCATGGAAACGGGACACAAAAAGAGCTCAGTACCGCTACACATGGAATTTCAATCCCGACGGCACAGAGGGAGTGGTTTTTTGGATTGATAAAATACATGCACGTCACGGATTCCACTGGGAACATCCTGTCCACGAGGTGCTGTTATATACAGATACTGAACCATGCAATACGGTTTATGCAGAGGGAATACAGCTTAATCACTACGCCGATACTACAAAATCCCGTGCACAGTATTTGCCTCTTTTAGAGTTATCTGTAAAGGAAGCTCCCGACGACGACCGAAATATGCACTACTTAGGCAGAGAATATATGTTCCGTGGAGAGTGGGATAAATGCATAGACACTTTAAAGCATCATCTCTCCATGCCCAAAGCTCAGTGGAAAGATGAGAGATGTGCTTCCATGCGCTATATTGCAAGATCGTATCTGCAAAAAGGAAACCGTGAAGAGGCAAAAGTATGGTATTACAAGAGCATAGCGGAAGCACCTTATCTGCGGGAGCCATACATGGATTTGGCCAATTTGCTGTATGAGGAAAAAAACTGGTACGGAGTTTTATATTTTGCACAAAGCGCCCTAAAAATCAAGGAGCGTCCACGCACTTATATCTGCGAAGCCGGAGCATGGGGAAGTAGCCCTTATGATCTTCTGTCTTTAGGATATTACTATACAGGAGCTTATGAAAAAGCTTTGGATGCGGTAAACAAAGCATTGGAATTTTCTCCACAAGATGAAAGATTATTAAGTAATAAAAAAATAATAGAAGCAGCAGTAAAGGCAAATCAGTCTGCATAATTCCCCTACAATTCTTTCAGGCTTTTAATTATTACAATAATTACATTTAAGCAACAAAGTGATTACGTTTTTCCAGAATGATTGTACAGTGAAATACCTCATGATATAATTTGTAAAAAGTTTATTGAAAGGAACATAGCTTATGAAAAAATTTAAGATTTCTTCTCTGCTTTTGCTCTGTCTCACCGTACTCACTTTGTGCTCATGCAGTAATACTCATAACGCTCAGATAGATTACGGAAAATCCCAAATTTATTCTGAGGAAGATATGGAGTCCGCCGTAAACTTAATAAAAGAAGATTTTTCTGAAATGAAGGGCTGTAAGCTTTATTCACTCACCTATATGGGAGATGAAGAATCAAAAGAGAATCTCGAATACTGTAACAGTTTAGAAAAAGGTAATTTTAATGAATGCATAGTTTTCAAATCACATTTCCGCTCTCCCTTAATCGGAGGAGGAGCTTGGGAGAAAAACGAGGAATACTACTGGAACTGGTTTTTGGCACGTGAAAAAGACGGCGAATGGGTTGTGCTGACAAAGGGAGTTTAACTGCTTTCCCGCACAGGATTAAATCTGTCAGTGAGTGTAAAACCGATTTTTCTTTATTTCTGACTCACGCTTACGGATAAGATACAGATGCGCCGACAATCATCTTGTAAAAAGTGCAATCAAACAGCAGGAGGATAAAATTATGGGATTTTGGATTTACATGTTTATTATGGTTCTGCTTATACCCTGTTCCATGATCGGATTCGGCAAACTCTTCCTCAAGCATCCTCCGAAAGACATCAACGCCGTTTTCGGATACCGTACAAATATGTCCATGAAAAACAAGGACACCTGGGATTTTGCACATAAGCACTGTGGCAAATTATGGTACGTTGGCGGACTTGTTTTGCTTCCCCTGTCAGCAGCAACCATGCTGTGCACTCTGGATAAAAGCACTGATTTCACGGGAACTGTTGGCGGAATAATCTGCGCAGTTCAGCTTATTGCTGCAATAGGTTCAATTTTCCCTACGGAATCCGCACTCAGAAAAAACTTTGATAAAAACGGAAACAGAAAATAAATTCACATCTTTTATCTTTCATACAATCCGCCATTATGGTAAAATCTCTGTATAGATTTCATTTATTCTCATATCAGAGGGTGCACGATAATGCCGATAGACATGAAAAATATAATTTCCGAAACTTTTATAGATATGGTGCGTCAAAAAGGCCTTGACAAAATCACTGTCAAAGCCCTTATAGAAGCCTGCAATATTTCCCGCCAGACCTTTTATTATCACTTTCAGGACATTATGGACGTTGTAGAATGGTCAGTGGCGAAATCAGCTCAGAATATGCTTTCACGCAGTCTTGAAGCTGAAAGCTCTGAAAAGGCATTGGAAGTTTTCATCACATCCGCCGCTGAAAATCAGACATTGATTTCAAAACTTCTTAACTCCCACAGACGTGAAGAAATTGAGAAAACATTTCTGAGCGCTACAAGAGCATATTTGCAGGAAATGCTTAAAAGGAAAGTACCTGAATCCACATTAAGCTATTCTGATTTAAATGTACTTCTGGATTTCTGGGCATGCGGCATTACAGGTTTACTATTTAAATACTGCTCTGATAAGAATCTTAATGTAAGCCAG
This sequence comes from uncultured Oscillospiraceae bacterium, assembly GCA_900540535.1. GTDB lineage: Bacteria > Bacillota > Clostridia > Oscillospirales > Acutalibacteraceae > UMGS263. Next base: position 5,322 of record UQGM01000046.1, read on the forward strand.
CTTGCCGATCAGATTTACAGACTCCTTTCCGAACAGATGATAAGAAAGCAGTAATCAGCGATAAATTTTCAACCTACCAATTTAATTTTAACTTACAAAAAAGCTAAAGTGTAAAAAAGACTTACACTTTGGCTTTTTTGTCTGTACAGATAAATAAAACTGCAAGTGGCTGAATAAATTAGTTTCTGTTATAACATAAATGAACAATAAATCACCTTGAAGGAAGCTGATTTTATGAGCAACGGAATTTTAACCATTAAGCTCTATGAGCTTGAAAAAGCTTACGGACAGATGCAGAGCCGCTTGAGGCTATGTCAGGAAGCAGAGCCGGAGAAACTTCGGCGGGAATTGCAGGAATTGAAAGATGAATACGATGAAAAGAATTATCTTCTCGAACAAAACGCCCAAACCAGCCGTTCGCCTGCTGTTGCAGCGCTTTCTAAAAGACAGGTTGAATTTTTTAAGAATGCAGAAACTGTTATGAAAGATGAGCTTCCCAAATATCTGCACAGCGAAATCGGTGACGATGCCGAAACCGATGCTGAAGCATACGCTCTATATGCAGAATATGCCATTGATTTTGCGGTACAGTCAATGCGATATGCACTGATAGCCGCAATGAAAGCAATAGATGCTCAAAACGAGCTTTGTGAAGAAAGAGAGGATTTAAAATGAACGAAGTCAAAAAACCTCGCAAACCACTAATTTATTATTACACCATTGTTCTTATTGCCATTATCCTTTTTAACTTTTTGGCTATGCCGCTCATATCCGGTGCAAGAGTCAAAGAGGTGGATTACGGAACATTTATAACCATGACCCAAAATAAAGAAGTGGGAAAAGTTGAAATTCAGGCTCAGGAAAACCAGATAGTTTTCACAGATAAAGAGGAAAAACAGATATACAAAACCGGAATGGTAGATGATCCTGATCTTACACAGCGTCTTTATGATTCCGGAGCACAGTTTTCTGGAGAGATTATAGAGCAGATGTCTCCCCTGCTGAATATTTTTCTCACATGGATTTTGCCGATTTTGATTTTTGTAGGAATCGGACAGTTCATGTATAAAAAGCTCATGGAGAAAGCGGGAGGCCCCAACTCAATGGCTTTCGGTATGGGCAAAAGCAATGCAAAGGTTTATGTAAAATCCTCAGAGGGTATTAAGTTTTCCGACGTTGCCGGAGAGGATGAGGCTAAGGAAAGTCTTGCTGAAATAGTCGATTATCTTCACGATCCAAGCAAATATAAAGAAGTAGGCGCCTCAATGCCAAAGGGCATTTTGCTTGTAGGCCCTCCCGGAACAGGTAAAACAATGCTGGCAAAGGCAGTTGCCGGAGAAGCAAATGTATCTTTCTTCTCCATGTCTGGCTCGGAATTTGTTGAAATGTTTGTAGGTATGGGTGCAGCAAAGGTACGTGACCTGTTTAAACAGGCGAAAGAAAAAGCTCCCTGCATAGTGTTCATAGATGAAATAGACGCAATAGGCAAAAAGCGTGATGGCAACATCGGCGGAAACGACGAGAGAGAGCAGACCCTCAACCAGCTTCTTACTGAAATGGACGGATTTGAGGAAAACAGCGGAGTTATAATTTTGGCAGCTACTAACCGTCCCGAATCCCTTGACCCGGCTCTGACACGTCCCGGCAGATTCGACCGCCGTGTGCCCGTAGAGCTTCCCGACCTGAAAGGCCGTGAGGAAATTCTGAGAGTTCACGCCAAAAAGGTAAAAGCATCTCAAAACATCGACTTTGGAAAAATTGCACGTATGGCATCAGGAGCTTCCGGCGCAGAGCTTGCCAACATCGTAAACGAAGCAGCTCTTCGTGCCGTAAGAAACGGACGTAAAACAGTAACACAGGAAGACCTCGAAGAGAGCATAGAAGTTGTCATTGCAGGATACCAAAAGAAAAACGCAATTTTAACGGACAAAGAAAAGATGATTGTTTCATACCATGAAATAGGTCACGCCTTAGTTGCCGCAAAGCAATCTCACTCCGCACCGGTACAGAAGATAACCATTGTACCGAGAACCTCAGGCGCACTGGGATATACAATGCAGGTAGACGATGGAAACCACTACCTAATGAGCAAAGAAGAAATTGAAAACAAAATCGCTACCTATACGGGAGGCAGAGCGGCAGAGGAAGTTATATTCGGCTCAGTGACAACGGGTGCTTCCAACGATATAGAGCAGGCAACAAAACTTGCCCGTGCCATGATTACCCGTTACGGAATGAGCGATGATTTCGGCATGGTGGCTCTGGAAACCGTAAACAATCAGTATCTGGGAGGCGACGCTTCTCTTGCCTGCTCAGCAGAAACACAGACTCTCATCGACAAACAGGTAGTGGAGCTCATTAAAAAAGAGTACGAAAAGGCAAAGAATATTTTGATCGAAAACCGCAGCAAGCTCGATAAACTTGCACAGTTCCTCTACGAAAAAGAGACAATCACCGGAGAAGAGTTTATGGAAATTCTCGAAGCATAAAATTATTACAGAACAAACAAAAACCGTCATAATCAGCAGTTCTTCTGATTATGACGGTTTCTTTTACACTTATTTTTTTTGCAAAATAAAAATCAAAGAACAGTAAACTCACTGCGGCGGCAGAGAAGCTTCCCATCTTTTTTGAGCTTTCCTATCTCTGCAGAAAGACCGCTTCTGTCAACCTCCAGATAGTCCGCCAGTTCCTGACGATTAAAGGGCACTGTAAAACTTTTTGTTCCCAGTTCCTGCGATGTTAAAAACAGGTATGTCATAAGCTTATCACGTGTAGTTCGCTTTGAAACGATTTCCAGCTTCTTGTTTATTTCAAGATTTTTGGAAGCCATTACCTTAATGAGATTTGATATAATCCTGCTGTGAAAACCGCACGCTTTGCTGCACTGACCTATAATTTTTTCCGGATTTATAAACATAACAGTACTGTCACCGGAAGCCCATGCGCTTAAAGGCACTGCGGAAGCTTTTGCAAAAGCAAAGGTTTCAGCAAAAAGATGAGACGGCATAGCCGTAGTCACTATACTGCGATTACCGTAATAGTCATTTCTGATAATCTGAATACTTCCCTCAAGGACAACTCCGAAAAAGTTAACGGCATCTCCATGCAAAAATACTGTTTCGCCTTTCCTGTACTCTTTTATTTTAACTTCAAGACATTTTAAAATCCCTGAAATATCATCTCTGTGAACACCTTTAAACAAAGGACATTTTTCCAAAATTTCAAAATATTGCTCCATAAAAATTCTCCGTTTGTTGAATTTTCAACATATTTAATTTAAGAGATTATAGTAAAATTCAGATGCAAAGTCAATTAGAAATAGTTTTTGAAGGGAGCAAACAGATATGATAAGAAAAATAATAAAAATAGACGAAGAAAAATGCAATGGCTGCGGAGCTTGTGCCAGCGCCTGCCATGAAGGAGCAATACAGATGATAAACGGCAAAGCTAAGCTCACAAGGGAAGATTACTGCGACGGTTTAGGCGACTGTCTGCCAGCCTGTCCAACAGGAGCAATTACATTTGAAGAAAGGGAAGCTCCTGCCTATAACGAAAAGGCAGTTCTTGCTGCAAAAGCAGAAAAAGCAAATTCTCCCCTTCCCTGCGGATGTCCCGGTTCGGCTTTAAAATCTTTTACAAGAGAAACCAGCACTGTATCAGCTAATACCCATAACGAAAACTTAAGTCAGCTTACTCACTGGCCGGTTCAGATAAAGCTGGTTCCTGTCAATGCACCGTATTTTAACGGTTCCAAACTTCTTATTGCCGCCGACTGCTCCGCCTATGCATACGGCAATTTTCACAACGACTTTATCAAAGGTCATACTGTATTAATAGGCTGTCCAAAACTTGACGCAGTTGATTATACAGAAAAGCTCACACAGATTATTAAAAACAACAATATTAAAAGTGTAACTGTTACACGCATGGAGGTTCCATGCTGCGGAGGACTTGAAAACGCTGTTAAAAACGCACTTATGAACAGCGGTAAATTCATACCATGGAACGTAATTACAATTTCTGCCGACGGACGCATCATTGATTAAAACAAACAGATAATTTTTTGAAAAGGGCGCTGAATACAGCCGCCCTTTTTTGAGTGTCAAAAAAATAACAAGATTTTTGTTTATTATTATTTAAGATTTTCCGTAATTTTCTATTGAACTTTTTCTATAAGAGCGTTAAAATTAAGATAATATAACACTTGTTATTTAACCTTTTACATTGACACACCGTCTGTATTCAGAGAAAGAATATATATGCATATTATCTTCTGACTCACAGAAAATAAATCATATCCTTGTTCGCATAAGCAAAGCTTTTGCGTTCAGCCACAGGAGGAGCTATGCCGCCTAAAAAACGTATTTTCAAAGAGGATATTTTAGAAGCCTCTATTGATGTAATAAGAAAGCAAAGCGCATCGGCGCTTACAGTAAGAAATATAGCTGCAGAGCTTCAGAGCTCTACACAGCCTATATACTCTGAGTTCGAAAATCTCGACTGCCTTAAAAAGGAATTATATAAATACGCTTCAGAAAAATATCTGAGATTTAGTTTCACCAACTACAAAGAACTTGCAATTGCATTTTTGAGCTTTGCAAAAAAAGAAAAGGAGCTTTTCAAGTTCCTTTATCTTCGCCGAAGGGATTCCGGGGAAAAGCTCCCCGACGATATAAACTATACAGTCACAGTGGAGCTTTTATCCAAAAACCTCAACATGGATCCCCAGCGTGCAAAAGATATGCACCACTGGATGCAGTATTATTGCTATACAATGGGCGTAATGATAGCCACGGATTACCGTGATTTAACGGCGGAAGAAATGAACCGTGAGCTTACCGAGCTTTACAGCATTATGCTGCGCCACTATAAAGAGGTAAAAAGCGAGGAAGAACTTCAGTATTGGCTGAATAAATCCCGCAACCTTATCATATAAGGAGGAAAAACATGGAAAGAGTAGCAGCAAAAAACTATGACGTTGTAGTCATAGGCGCCGGTAACGGCGGACTTACAGCAGCAATCCGTGTTCTTCAGGGAGGATTTTCATGCTTGCTCCTTGAAAAACACAATCTGCCGGGAGGTTTTGCCACAAGCTTCAAGCGTGGACGCTTTGAATTTGAGGCAAGTCTTCACGAGCTCAACGATTTTGGTTCCCCTGAGGAGCCGGGAGATATCCGTACTTTGTTCCGCAGCCTCGGCGTAGAGGACAAAATTGACTGGATAAGAATCCCCGAAGCATACCACCTTATTACCACAGATAAAAAGTATGACTGTGAAATGCCCTTCGGAATAGATTCTTTCATCGACAAAATGGAAGAATACTGTCCCGGTTCACGCAAATCAATGACAGAGTTCTTTGAGCTTTGCAACGAAGTACGTGACGCTCAGACCTATTCAAACTCCGTAAACGGAAACACCGATTCAAACTATATGAAGGCTAACTTCCCCAACTTTATCAAAGCGGGAAGCTACAGCGTAAATGAGGTTCTCGATGCACTTAAAATGCCTAAAAAGGCTCAGGATATCCTCAACGCTTACTGGTGCTATTTAGGTGTTGACTGTGACCGCATGAGTTTCCTTCATTACGGCTCCATGGTTATACGCTATATCACCCGTGATGCATGGATGCCCAAAATGCGTTCCCATGAAATCAGCCTTGCTATGGATACAAGAATTCGTGAGCTCGGCGGCGACATCTGGTATCAGTCAGAGGCAGAGAAAATCCTCACCGATGATGACAACAAGATCAAAGGTGTCAGACTCTCTGACGGAACAATCATCAATACAAAGCACGTTATTGCAAACTGCTCCCCCCATCTTGTTTTCGGAAAGATGCTGGAGGAAAAATCCGTCACCGAAAAAATGGTCAGAGCTACAAACGCACGCACCTTTGCAGGAAGAGGTCTTACTCTTTTCCTGGGTCTTAATAAATCTGCTGAAGAGCTTGGCATAAAGAGCCACAACTACTTCATCTACGACACAGCGGATACCGTTAAGCAGTATGATTTAATGAAGAAAATCGACACAAACCACGTTCAGGCAACTGTTTGCCTTAATAACGCCTATCCCGAATGTTCTCCCGAAGGAACATGCATGATGTATTTTACAACCATGTTTATGTCCGACGACTGGGGCAACGTAACTGAGGAAGATTACTTTAAGGCAAAAGACCGTGTTGCAGACGATATGATAAACGTATTTGAGCGTGAAACAGGATGCAAAATCAGAGATTCCATTGAAGAAATTTGCCTTGCATCACCTACAACCTATGCACGCTACTGCGGACATCCTGAAGGCGTAATCTACGGATACGAAACCTGCGACTGGGACAGCCTTATGCCCAGAATGATGATGATGAAAGAGGACGCTGAACTGTTCCCCGGCCTCAGATTTGCAGGAGGCTATGCAATGCGTTCCAGCGGATACTCAAGCTCATATGTTTCCGGCGATCTTTCCGGAAGACAGACTGTGGGCGATCTGAAAAGGGAGGGAAAATAATATGAAATTCAAAAAGCAGATTTTCGGATTTATGGATATGCTCCGCTTTAAAAAGCTGGTTCCCAACCGCAGAGAAGCTCTCGCTTCCGGAGCAAACACTCCCCTGCCCAAAGAATACCGTACAAATATATTAGCTCACAAACTTCATCCCGGATATATGACTGTTGAACTTACTGAAATTCGTTCTCTCACTGACCGAATGAAAGAATATACTTTCAAACGCCTTGACAGTGACGCTTTTCCGTTTTTCAGAGCCGGTGAGTATGTTTCACTTCAGAGCAAGGTTGGCGACAGCCTTGTAAGCCGTCCTTATTCTATCGCTTCAAGCCCCAGAGAAGCTCTTGCAAACAAGCTTGTTCTCGGAATTGAAAATGCAGGATTTTTCTCAAACTATCTGGACACTCAGGCTAAGGTCGGAGATCAGTTCACTATGACCGAACCTTCCGGAGAGTTCCACTATGAGAATTTGAGAGATAAAAAGAACATTGCCTGCATAGCCGGCGGTAGTGGTATTACTCCCTTTATCTCCATGGCAATGAGCATGGTTGAGGGCGATGAAGACTACAATATGACCCTTTTCTACGGCGCACGTGATACACAGCACATCGCATACAAAGATGAGCTTGACGAATTAGCTACAAAGGGACTTAAAGTGGTATATGTTCTCAGCGATGAAGAAGCCGAAGGATACGAGCACGGATTTATTTCCGCAGCAGTTATGGAAAAATATGTGGACATCAAGGACGTTACATTCTTTATGTGCGGACCGAAAGTCATGTATGATTTCGTACTCAAAGAGCTCGAGCCTTATGGACTCCCCATAAAAGCCATTCATAAAGATGCACTTTACTGCGGCGACCGCAATGTGGAAAATCCAAAGACATTCCGCCTTACAGTTCATATGCGTGATCTTGTTTACAATATTGACGCAAAAGAGAACGAAACTCTTCTCACCTCTATGGAGAGAGCAGGTCTCAACGCACCTAACAAGTGCAGAGCAGGCGGATGCGGATTCTGCCACAGCAAGCTCATAAAAGGCGATTTCATTATTGCCGACGGCCGTGACGGCAGAAGAGAAGCCGACCGCAAATTCGGTTTCATCCATCCCTGTGTCACCTATCCTGTAAGCGATATGGAAATAGATGTTCCTGTTGCATATTGATAATAGCGGTTTTTATATATAAGAAATGCGCAGAGCCTTGTTTGCTCTGCGCATTTCGCTTTTTGATTTTAAATTAAAATTACTGACTGATTTTTAACGGCTTTATCTCCTTGCGGTATGCATAACGAAGGAAAATTATGCATATGACAAAGGAAACTATTTCCGCAATGGGGAAAGCAAGCCATACATTATTGAGTTCGCCGAACTGTGCAAATATATAAGCGCAAGGCAGAAGGACAACAAGCTGTCTTAATACCGAAATCAAAAGGCTGAGTATACCGTGACCCAAAGCCTGGAAAAGCGATGAACAGATAACTGCAAATCCTGCAAAAATAAAGTTAAAGCTGATTATTCTCAAAGCAGGAACGCCGATTGAAAGCATATTGTCTGAAGCGTTGAAAATTTTCAGCAGGCTATCAGGAATAAGCATGAACAGCGCAAAGCCTATAAGCATTATTGCAACAGCGTAAATTATACTGAGTTTGACAGTCTTTGTAATTCTGTCGGCTTTTTTTGCTCCGAAATTATATGCAACAATGGGAACCATTCCGTTATTAAGACCGAAAACCGGCATAAATACAAAGCTCTGGAGTTTAAAGTAAACTCCGAAAACAGCAGTAGCAGTAGAAGTGAAGGCAATAAGAATTTTATTCATACCAAAGGTCATAACGCTGCTTATTGAAGCCATTATTATGGACGGCACACCGACAGCGTAAATGGTTTTGATAATCTTTCCGCTGGGACGGAATCCTTTAAAGTTTAGCCTTACTTCATGGTTTTTAAAGTGATTGAGGATTATTGCCAAAATACATGCGACTATCTGTCCGAGAACAGTTGCGGCAGCAGCTCCGGCAACTCCCATTTTCGGGAAACCTAAAAGTCCGAAAATCATAATGGGGTCAAAGATTATATTAATAATAGCTCCGACGCCCTGTGTAATCATGGTATAAAAAGTTTTTCCCGTTGACTGAAGAAGTCTTTCAAAAGTCACCTGACCGAAAATGCCGAATGAAAACAGAGTACATACAAGAAGATAGTCTTCACCGTAATCGACAATTTCAGTAATATCAGTCTGTAAAGTGAAGAAAATCCTTGAGAAAAAGCCTCCCAAAAGAGCAAAAACTATGAAATTACATACTGTCAGAAAAATGGCGTTATTGGCTACATGGTTTACTTTTTCAAAGTTTTTCTCACCAAGGCTTTTGGATAAAACCGCATTGATACCGACACCTGTACCTGTTGCAACGGCAATCATAAGATTCTGCGCAGGGAATGCAAGTGAAACCGCTGTAAGGGCATTCTCACTTATCTGCGCTACGAACATACTGTCTACTATGTTATAAAGAGCCTGCACAAGCATTGATATCATCATGGGCACTGACATTGAAACAAGGAGCTTATTTACAGGCATTACTCCCATTTTATTTTCTTTTTTTGCTATTTCTGACATTAATTTTTATCCTCCCCCAAAACAAGACTTACAATATAATCGGCAATTGCGTCAAGTCCGATTGTGCTGTTGAGCATCAGATGATAATTGTGGGGATCTCCCCATTTTTCTTCAGTAAATCGGTTATAATACGCACTGCGCTGTTTATCATACTTTTCAAGATACTTTTTCGGATCGTTTGTCTTTTCATTGTAAACTTCCGTAACACGTTTAATTCTCTCTTCAAGAGGAGCGTAAATAAAAACTTTAAGACAGTCTTCCATCTCACGCAGAACATAGTCTCCGCATCGTCCAACAATAACACAGGGACCTTTCTCTGCAACCTGTTTTATAATATTGGACTGAGTAATAAAAATCTGATCGTCCACAGGAAGATTGTTGCTGTCAAAGTAAATGTTGAACAGAAAGCTTGAAGTTCTTTTAGTTTCAGCGCTTTCAATATAGTTTTCGGAAAGGCCGCTGTCCTGAGCTATCATGCGGATAAGCTTTTTGTCATAAAGAGGTATATTCAGCTTTTGAGCAACCTTTTCGGCCACTATTCTTCCTCCGGAGCCGTGCTCCCTGCCGATTGTAATAACCGGATACTTCATTAAATTCACTCCTTCTAATAGTTTCTATGGAAACTATTTTATCGTAATATAATTCCTATTTATACGTTTAATATTATAAACCTACAATTTCAAAGTGTCAATTGTCCACTTCTTAAACATATAAAAGCATATATTTCCTTGACATATGATAAAATCAAATATAAAATTAAGTTGCATAGGAAACCAAATATAATTATCCTATGCTGCGGAGTGATAAAAAATTGGACAATTATCAGGAAACAAATATCCTAAAAATGATTTCTCTTATTTACCGCAAAATGCAGATTTATATGGGCAACAAAACAGCTGATTTCGGAATAACCAGCGGTACTCTGCCTTTTATAATGATAATCTGTGAAAACGGATGCATGGCACAGAACAGATTCTGCGAAATTCTCGACATAAGCAAGGGAACCGTCGCCAAAAGCCTTGCAAAACTCGAAGAGCAGGGCTATGTTACAAGAGAGGAAAATCTTGAAGACGGAAGATGCATAAACGTATATCCCACAAAAAAGGCACTGGATATTTACCCTTATCTCGTAGAAATAGGCGAAGAGTGGATTGAATACATAACAAAGGATATGACTGAAATAGAAAGAATGGTATTTGTTGAAAGTCTCAAAAAGGTTTCCGGTAACATAAGCGACTATTTTTAAAGAAAATCTTCTATTCCCCCTGAATTCTACTTTCAGGGGGTATCATTTTATAAAGGGCTTGTGTATTATTGTATCAGAAAGAGAGGAGATACTATGAACACGGCAAAAACAGGACAGCTTATTGCAGCAAAGCGAAAGGAAGCAGGTCTTACTCAGGAAAAATTAGCCGAAAAAATAGGTGTTACAAATAAGACAGTTTCAAAATGGGAGACGGGGGATTCACTTAGATAAAGATACCACACCATTCCCACGCTGACTTTTGCTCAACCGATACAGCCGGAGGGCTGGATAACAAGAAAAGGCGGTATGCGCCCCGTGGAGGGGTAGCGTACCGCCTTTTCTTGTGGGGGTTTCCAAAGGGGGCAACGCCCCCATTTGGCACACGACTTTGCGAAGCAAAGTGTAGTGTGTTATACGCTCTGTCGGCGTTGCCGTGAAAATGCCGTTGCCGCCGGGGAGGGGCGGCAGGAAAACAGGACTGTGCTTGTGTGGCGTGGAGCCGCAAGCGCAGGTCTGTTTTCATCAGCAGACAGGGCGTATATGAAAGCCCCCGTCCCTCGTCCTACGCTCCGACTTGTGGACAAAGTGTCCCGAAGTTGTGGCCACACTCCCGGAAAAGTAGCAGGACAGCGGGCAACCGTCAAGGCTGAAATGAACGGGGTTACACCCGGCCTTGATCGCCGCCCGCCGCCCCGCTGGATGGGTGGACAAGGCGGCCAATCCCTCAAAGTGCTTGTCCGCGCTCTTTCTGATTTTGAGGTATTCAGTTTTTCAAAATTGAATAATCAAAATAAATTTTTTCGATTGAAAAAATTTTATTTGTTATCATCTTCAATGCCATATTTTTTCTTTTGCCGAATCACATAATTACTGATTTTTTCATCATATAGTGGATACTGGTAATCCAACTGGCATGCCACTTCTGACGAAACCTCCCGGAACAATGCCATACATTGTTCAAAGGATTCCCACATATGGGGATAGGAATCCATATTATAAGTGGACATAAGTCGTTCCCACAATTCCTCTGGGACATATTGCTTCATAAATTTATAGTTTTTTCCCAAACTGAAATGAAATCCCTGTTTGATACCAATCAGCCAGGAAATCATGCGAAGCAATTTTTTTCGTACTATATCATTCATATGGTCAATAGCAAAAAGAATTTCTTTGCGGCATAAGCCCTTTACTACATATGTTGTAGTATTCCAAAATTCATTACAGCAATCGTCAAACATTCTTTGAGTAGGCTTCTGCAAGTGGTAGTCTATATCCGTTGGTATTGGCGGCTTTACGATACGGTTGTCTTTATCCAACAGTAACTTTACCAGTTTATCCCATGTAAAATACTCGTCTATCAGTTCCAGCGGCAGCAAAGTTAAATCTATCTTAACATCATCAGTAAACAGCATTAAATATGAAAATCCCTTTTCTACAGCTGGAAATAATTCCATATCTTCCGGCTTTTGCAGAATCAACCTTTCACCAAATATATCTAGCCATTTATCATCACTTGTGAAGCTGTCCATATCCGTAACAAAAAAAGTAATATCAAAATCCTGAAAATCATCAGGCGGAATATTTGTATTTGTTCTAGATCCTTCCAAAGTAACCATGCGAATGCGTTTGTCTGTTTTTGCAAAATTCAAAACAATATCATAAACTTCCTTTTCTGATCTCATTTTTATCTCCTCCAATTATTGAAATAGGTGTGAAGCCATTTTAGGGCTTTCCCGCCTTGATTGCTCATCAGCAAAGGCGGGCGGGGCTGTCAACGGCGGCGCGTATGCGCCGTTCATCTTGACCGTTGACTGGCTCGGCTGGCTTTGCTATCCTCCGATAAATTACTATCTGGATTTCATTTCTTTTTCAAATCTAAAGAAATAATTGTTCTCTTTTGGTATGTTGCCTGCGCTTTCACTTATTTGGTGTGGGTCTTTGTGCTTAGGATTAAAAAATTCTACAATCTTGAAACCACAACGATTTACATAAAAATGAATGTTCCGCTTATCGTAATATGGGGTATGCGTCTCCCAAATTCTTGTTTCAGGATGTAGTTCTTCAATCGCTTTCCATATCTTAAATCCATTTCCAGCATTTTGTGCGCTTGATTTCACATATAAAAGATGAAGTGAGTTGTAGCCGGTCTTATCATCTATTACAATGACTGCTCCGCCGATTCTTTCTCCGCCAATTTCTGCGATATATGCTTCAGCGCCTTTTGCGTTAAAAGATTCTTCTATATCTTCCGTGGGAAGAACTTGCTTTTCAAATTCTCCAAACTCTGACACATAAGAAATTTGAAAAGCCTCTTGTATTTCACTTACAAATGTGTTTTTTTCTTCAACGGTAATGATTGGTCTTAATTTTATTGTGTTCATACTTCCTTGCTCTCCTTAAATTTTATAGTCTGGTTCATCAAAGAAGTATGTCTTTATTCTCTCCCACCCCAATCAAATAGTTTCATAGTTCACCACTCCAAATCTCGATTTTCCGTTCTCCTACTTTCTTCCCCGCTGGGGCTTTGGATTTTTCAGCAAGTCAGACTTTTGTGCAATTCTTTTTAGCCATTTCTTTTCTTCCTCGAACAGCTTCTTGTAATTCAGTTTGAGCCGCTTGCAGATAAACATCATAGCCGCCTGCTCCGGGTCGCTGTCCTCTCTGGTGGTTTCCTCTGCGGTCTGCAAGAAATCTTCCAGTGGGTTGTCCTCTGGGACACTGAAAAAATCGTCCTTATGGGCTTCCCGCAGGTCGAGGGCTATCTTGTTTATGTCCTGCTGTATCACATAGCGGCAAAAGCTGTCGTCGTCAATATGGGCGGCGATAAGCTGTCGCAGCTGCGGGTCAGTCAAGCCGGGATTGTGTTGTTTCATAATTGTTGCACTCACAGCGTCCACAATGGCGTTTGCGCTCTGCACCTGTTTTCCTGCCACGCCGTTCACATAGATTTCAAGGTCGGCCATGAGCCGGGGAAAATCCGGGTGGGTCGCCAGTTCACACAAGAGGGAATTGTCCACCCGCCCGCTTTTCAATAGTTCAATCATATCGTCGCTCAAACGCAGGTCTGCAAGATCGGCGTTTGGGTGATTTTTTGTTTGGGAACGGCCCAGCAGATAATCAACAGTCACTTCGTAAAACTTTGCTAACTCAATAAGGGCATAGTGGCTGATGTCCTTATACTCGTCCGCTTCATAGCTGCCAAGCGCAGATTTGGAGAGGTGCGTCTGTTCCGCAAGCTGTTCCAGCGTCAAGCCACGCTCCACACGCAGGTCTTTTAGTCGTTCTTGAATAGTTAGGGCCATACTCTCCCCCCCTCTGTCCTCTGTTCTAAAATATCATCCAATCTTACCACGACTTTTTGATTTCTCTTAATAAAGCAACCGTAATATCTTTGGCAATACTTGATGCTTTTGCACAGTTTCCGTCAAAATTATCAACTCCGCTGTGTTTTTCAGTATCGGTCACACACCGAATGGCGATAAACGGTATGTCATTTGCATAGCAGACATGAGCGATACTGGCAGTTTCCATGTCAACCGTCAAGGGAGCAAATTCATCGTTTATTTTTTGCCGGCTCTCATCGGTTATAAACGATTCTCCCGTTACCATACGGCCCCAAACTACCTTTCCAGAAGTTGAAAGCTTGTCAACAGCAGACTTTGACATATCTATCAGCTTTGGGTCTGCCACAAAAAACACAGAATTCATCCACGGATGAAATTCCGTTAAAATGTCTGGCGCTACATCGTGGTAACAAACTTCTGTGGAGATAACTGTATCGAATATTTCAAGTTCTGGCTCCATACCGCCCGCTGTCCCTGAATTGATAATTATATCCACGCAAAATACATCTATCAAAAGCTGAGCGGCTATGGCGGCATTTACTTTGCACACGCCGGAAAACAGGGCGACAACTTCTACACTATCAATCTGTCCAGCATGGAATTTCAGCATAGCTTTTTCCGTTATCTTACAGTTGCTTATCAAGGGCAAAAATGGGGCGAGTTCTTCGTCACCCGCACATAAAATTCCGATTTTCATAGATTATTGTCCTCCTATGGCTTGAAAGCCAATTTTTATGTTTATTTTACCATAATTCCGAGAGCACGGAAATAGCCTGTTTTTTAAGCCGATTTCCTACCTTTCGGATATACGGGACGGGCGGTCATTTAGGTGTAGACTTAGGGTAGTTCATCGATGGACAGCACCTTGAAAACAGAATGACCGTCCGAAAAGGAATAC
>UQGM01000047.1 GCA_900540535.1 uncultured Oscillospiraceae bacterium
TGCCGGATAGGAACGGCAAAATTTTTTACACTTCTATTACTTCTTTATCGCACATAAACAAAGATACAGCGCACTAAACTATAAGCGCCTGCGGCAGCGTGACGCTGCACCCAAGCCGCACACGAAGTGGCGGTGAGGAACAACTATAAGTGCCTGCGTTAAAACAAAACCCTCCCACAATTTCCCATACACCTTGACTGTACATTACCCATATATTACAATAATTAATTAGATTAATCATATTAATTACATGAGTTTTGGCGGTGTAGCTTTATGAAAAGACCTAATATTCTTCTTATAACCTCTGACCAGCAGCATTATTCCATGCTTGGCGCAGTAAATCCGAAGCTTAAAACTCCAAATCTTGATTCACTGGCTGAGGACGGTATGCTTTTTGACAGGGCATATTGTCCGAATCCTACCTGTACCCCGTCAAGGTCAAGTATACTTACCGGTATGTATCCGTCTCAGCACGGAGCGTGGTCGCTGGGTACAAAGCTGCCGGAAGCGACTCCCACATTATCACGTTTTCTTCAGGATAACGGCTATGAAACCGCCCTTGTGGGAAAAGCGCATTTCCAGCCTGTAAGATCAACTGAGGAATATCCGTCTCTGGAAGCTCCGCCCACATTGTATGATCTTGATTTCTGGCGTGATTTCAGCGGCGATTTTTATGGATTCGGTCATGTGGAGCTGCTTCGCAACCATGGAGCGGAATTATGGGTGGGACAGCACTACGCCGCATGGATGGAGGATAACGGACTTAAAAACTGGCGTGATTACTTTTTCAGACCTACGGGGAAAATGCATCTTAAATCAATGGGACACTGGAAAATCCCTGAGAAATACCACTATAATGCATGGATAACCGAGCGGACAAATGCACTGATGAAAGAGTATAAAGAGGAGGGCAAACCATTTTTCCTTTGGGCAAGCTTTCCGGATCCGCACTATCCCCAGATGGCACCGTCTCCGTGGGATAAAATGTACAATCCGTCCGATATGGAGCTGCCGGAGTTTTCTTTCAGTGAGCATGAGAAGAATCCGCCTTATTTCAGGGAAGTATTTAAAAAGCGTCCTAAATTTGATGAATACCGTGAAACGGGCTATGGAGTACACGGACTGCAGCGTCATCTATATATAAAGAGTCAGCTTAAGCGACAGCTTGCCTATGCTTACGGTATGATGTCCTTTATGGATAAATACATCGGTAAGATTTTGGATAACTTAAGGGACCTTGGACTTGAAGAGGATACCATAATAATTTTCACAACGGATCACGGAGATCTGTTCGGACAGCACGGACTGCGGCATAAATGTATTTTCCATTATGAGGATATGCTGCGTGTGCCGATGATAGTAAAGTATAAAAATCATATACCGGTGGGAGTCAGAAGTGAGAGTTTGCAGTCTCTTGTGGATATTGCGCCGACGGTTCTTTCTCTTTGCGGATTTTCCCCTGAAAGCGCCATGACCGGACAGGATGAAAGCAAGGTGTGGACAGGCGAAAAGGAAAGCGAAAGGGACTGGGTTATCACTGAAAACCGTCACGAGCCCCATGTTATGCATATGTGCAGTTATGTTGAAAAGGACTGGAAGATAACTGTCCATGAGGGACGCAGTTACGGCGAGATGTATGATTTGAAGAATGATTACGGCGAGCATAACAACCTCTGGGATGATGAGGATTATCTTTCTGTAAAAACGGAGCTGCTTTACAGATTTTTGAAAGCCCAGCTTAAAAAGTCAGGCAAAAGTGAGACGGTTTATGAGAAAAATGGAATCAGGATAACCGTTGATGCTGATGGCGAAGAGAACAAAATGTTTGTATTCTGCCACGGCGAACAGGGTGAAAATCTCTGGGAAAATAAGGAATATCTCAGTAAAAAGGCGGAACTTCTTCGCTGTGCTTTGAGTAAGCTCATGTCAGAGGAGCCAATGTGGATGCCGAGAATTGCCAATTCATAATTTAACAAAATACCCTTTGCGTTTATATCGCAGAGGGCATTTTTGTTTTTTACAGATTTTTTTGCAGGAATAATAAGGAATTTACCCATTCTCAGTTGTATAATAAGTGAAGGGACCCGATTTGATTAATCAGTCAGGAGGAATAATATGGATAACGGCGCAAGTAGCTACCGCCGTTTCCTTGATGGTGATGAAAGTGCCTTTGACGAGATAATGAAAGAGATGTTTGACAATCTGGTTTTCTTTATTGACCGTTATGTGCACGATGTCCATGCTGCCGAAGATATAGCCATAGATACCTTTTCGGATCTGGTGGTTAATCG
The DNA here is from genome assembly GCA_900540535.1 of uncultured Oscillospiraceae bacterium. Taxonomy (GTDB): domain Bacteria; phylum Bacillota; class Clostridia; order Oscillospirales; family Acutalibacteraceae; genus UMGS263. Next base: position 2,292 of record UQGM01000047.1, read on the forward strand.
CCGACGGTATAATTTCAAGGTGACGCTGAAAACATATGTTTTTATGCTTGGCAGAAGCCGGGCTTTGAATTACATAAAGTACAGGAAGAAACTGACCTTTGAGGAGCTTTCCGAGGCGGTGAATGTGTCCGACGACCGTGAAATCCTTGAGGAATCGGTTCTCACCGATGAGCTTAAACGCACAGTGAACGATGCACTGGGGAAGCTTTCGGAAGAGATGCATACAGCGGTACACCTTGTTTATTTTGAGGAGCTTACCTATGAGGAAGCCGCAAAGGTTATGAAGAAAAGCCGAAAACAGGTTGATAATCTTTTATACAGGGCGAAGAAAGAGCTTCGCAATATTCTCGGAAAGGACGGTGAGGAGCTGTTATGAGAGATTTTGAACAGCGCAAAGCGGAGATTTTCCGCCGCAGTGAAGAAAGATTGACGCAGCGAAAGCGCCGCCGCAGGATGATAATAAGCTGCGTACCCATTGTGATCTGCATAGCGGTTTTGTCTGTTGTTCATGTTCCCGATTTAATTCCGACGATCAATATTGGAGGCAAATCTCAGGTTGAAGAAAACAGAGATACATCATCAGTTCAAACAGATGAAACAAAAAGCTATTCTGCTGTAAAGGTACAGGCACGCAGTGAGAATACCGAATATTACAGGGAATTTGAAGAACCCGAAAGCGTTGAAAAAATCGTCAATACCATAGAAAAATACAATTGCGAAAAAAACAACGTCTCAGCTTCCACCGAAGCGGAAACCGATTATGACAACGCAGCTGCGGGAGGCGCAACTATGGCTGCTGAGCTGCCGGAGGAGGATAAAAAGGAGGACGGTTATAGAATAACCGTAGTATCCTCCGACGGCAGTGAGAGGGTTTATACCATTGCAGATGGATATCTTCGTGATTTGACAAACGGAAAAAAGGTCTTTCTCACCAAAGAACAGGTTTCTGAAATATCATCCCTTCTGGAAGATTTTGATTGAACGTTTTGTAAAAGGAAAGGGGATGCTTGATAATGAAAGGTAAAAAATGGATAGTTGTTGTTGCAGCATTTATTTTGCTGCTGGCTCTGCCTATCCCCACAGGAGCTTATCATGACGTAAAAATAAAGTCATACACAGCGCTTACCTATAAAATAGTAGACCGTGAAAGATGCCGTGAGGATGGAAGCGTTTACAATGAAACAACCTTTTATGCATTCCCAATGAATTTTATGTCCGCTGATTTTCTCATTGCAAGTACCAACGTCCCTTTGGAAAAGGAAAATTTCAGCGAAAATGAGAGCGGGAGACAAAAGAGCGAAACTTTAACAGAGCCTCCTGAACTTAAGGTTATGTATGACGAGGAAAATAACATTACCTTAAATCCTTCAAGCTATTGCTGGACGTATATTGATAAAGATGGGGAAAGAAAAGGTATATGTGTTGACGGACTGCATCCTTCAGAGAGCAAAGAACTTATGGAGGTTATTACACCGTCATCAAAAGAAGTGAAAATGATTTTTGACAGCGAACCTGATTCACTGACTGTCCGCTGCTGGCAGGAGGAAGAATGGGGTAAAGCCGATGCTCAAGGTGAACAGCTAAGGGCAGAAAACGGTAAGATTTTCCTAAAACCCGGAAAATATATTTATCAGGTGACGGGAGTCTGGAATGACGGAGCTCTTGACAGAGCCAATGCATCATACAGCTTCTGTGCGGCATTAAATTGATAGTTTTTATTAACTGTATTAATCGATAAAGGAGGGCACAGAAATGAAGACGAAAAAAGCGGTTTTAATTATTATAAGTTTGGTACTTGTCCTTATAATGGCGTTAAATTTTGCAGGCTGCGGTAAAGAAATAGTTATTACCGAAGAAGCACCGGAATGGGAAATGCGCAGCCAATTGATGGCTTCGGAGCTTACAGCAGGTTTAACTGCAAATGAAGTTTCGGGCAAAAGCACCGATAGTAAATTTACGAAATCCCAGTTTGAATTTTGTGCTGAGCTTTTCAAAGCCTGTGTAAAAGAAAGAGGGAATGAAAGCGTTTTCATTTCTCCTTTATCGGTACAGCTGGTTTTAGCTATGACCGGCAACGGAGCAAACGGTGAAACAAAGGCTCAGATAGAAAAGGGCCTTAGCAGTACAATACCTTTGGATGAGCTTAACGGATATCTTTATTCCTATGTAAATTCTCTTGCGTCGGAGAAAGATTATAAAACTAATATAGCAAATTCCCTTTGGCTTCGGGATAATGAAAACTGTTTGCAGGCAGAAAATGAATTTCTGCAAAAATGCTGTGATTATTATTCTGCCGAAGTTTATAAAGCTTCCTTTGATTCTCAGACCGTAAAGGATATGAATTTATGGGTATCCAAAAAGACCGACGGAATGATAAAGAACATCACCAATGAAATTAGTCCAGCGGACATGATGTTTATATTGAATGCGGTGATGTTTGACGCTGTATGGGATGAGCCTTATGTGGATGGAGCCGCAGATAACGGTACATTTACCTCTGTTACAGGGGAACAGCGCCGAGTAATGATGATGCCGTCAGGTGAAAATGTTTATCTTGAGGATGACAGCGCCACAGGATTTATAAAGGATTATAAAGACGGAAAATATGCTTTTGCGGCGCTTCTTCCAAATGAGAATGTCAATATAAATGATTATGTTGAGAGCCTGACAGGAGAAAAAATTTCCGCAATTCTTCGGGGTGCCCAAAATGAAAGAGTGACTGTAAAAATACCGAAGTTTACCTGTGAATTTAATATAAGTTTAAAGGATGTCCTTTCGGAAATGGGTATGAATCTGGCTTTTGACGAGAAAGAAGCGGATTTTTCAAAAATGGCAAAGAGCTCAATGGGCAATATATTTATAGGCGACGCATTTCACAAAGCCTTTATTACCATCGATGAGCGGGGCACAAAGGCCGCAGCGGCAACTATAATTAAAGGCGGAGCCTCAGCGGCTCCCACTAAAATAAGGGAAGTATTTCTTGAAAGACCATTTGTCTATATGATTATTGATAAATCCCAGAACCTCCCCATTTTCATTGGAGTTTTAACAGATATACAGCAGTAAATAAAAGTAAATCCGTCCATTGATTTTTCAATGGACGGATTTTTAATATATGAATTGTATTGTTATGTTTCTTTTGTTTTTGAAGAATTACTTCAGCTTATCATATTCTTCATCACTTACGGGTTCGCACCACTGGTTTGAAGTTTCCTCTCCCGGAACTTCAATTGCAATGTGTGAGAACCAGCAGTCCGGTGCAGCGCCGTGCCAGTGCTTTACCTCCTGCGGAATGTTAACAACATCACCTGTATGAAGTTCTCTGGGCTCTTTGCCCCATTCCTGATAGTAACCTCTGCCGGCTGTGACAAGAAGAATTTGTCCGCCGCCTTTTTTGGCGTGGTGAATGTGCCAGTTGTTGCGGCATCCGGGCTCGAAAGTTACATTTCCGATGACAACCTGCTGAGTTGAGAGCATATCAAGATAGCTTTTGCCTACAAAATAATCGGCATAAGCGGTATTTTCTCCTCCCATGGGGAAAATAAGTTTTTCCGTAAATTCATTTTTTTCATTCATAAGTAAAGCCTCTCTTTCAAAGTAAAAGTGTATTTTAAACGAATAAAATGCAAAGTAAAAGCATATCGGTCATTTCCCGATATGCTTATTATATTTCATTTGAATAATTATGTCCAATGCTTATATTTGTTTCTAATTTATGCCTGAAAAGCATTTAATTTTTGCTTATTAAAAAGTCATTTTTGTCTTTGGCAAAGAAAAAATCCCCGATGATTTTTAAAGTCATCGGAGATTTTGTTTTTTAAACTTTTATGAAAGAGGAATTATTATCTGATCAATTGTCACAGAGTAATCGTTGTTTATTGTTATTAAAGTGCCGCCCATCTGATCCTCTCTGTGACCGCTGTAATCACCAGTCTTTGTGCCGTAGGTGAGAACTACATCCTTGTATTCAACAGAATAGTTGTTTCCGTGGTCATGTGCGGCAAACATATGTGTTCCGCCGTTTTCTCTGAATACATCAAAGAATCCTGAATTATCTCTCGGAACACATTCTCCTTCGTTTCTCACACCGTAAAGGATCTTTGCTTCATTGCTGCCGCTTTCGGCAAGGTCATATGCTGTTTTGTATTCCGGAACGGGAATGTGGAAAAATGCCATTGAGGGAACCTTATGACCTTCGATTTCGCTTATTGCGTCAACGTTATCCTTATACCACTGTATCTGATTTTCATGTATATTGTCGAAATACTTGTCCGTATCGGTGACTATTTTACGCTGAGAATCTATCATGAACAGTGAATAAACTGTATGACCGTTTTCGGTTACATTAATTACATAGTTGCCCAAACCGTCAACATTTGAGGGGCCTACTTCAAATAGACAGTTTTCGGCGTTCATAAACTGCTTTGCCTGATAATAGAGATTGTTTCCGAATTCTCTGTCGTGGTTGCCGAAAACAACAGCCCACGGAATATCATAGCTGTCAATGATTGAAACAACGGTCTTGATGTGGAAATGCATCAGAACGCCGGCAACGTTATCGCCTGCAAGGACTATAAGGTCGGGATTATTGTCTTTTACAAGCTTATCGATTGAGCTTTTAAGATAATCCTTGTTTTTGAAGGGTACGTCAAGCTGCAAATCGGAGAGCATTAAGATTTTAAAGGGCTGACCCTCTTCTTTTGTGAGAGTTTGGACAGCCTGAGGATTATAAGATTCCTTGCCTTTCCACTCTTCGCTTTCGATTTTGCTTCCGTGGCGTGGTACAAGTATGTAGAGGGCTACCAGTACCACCACTAAAAGCAGTGAAAGGATTACCTTAAGTGCAGTTTTAAAAGATTTTCTCATAAAGACATCACATTCCTTTTCTTGTGAATTATGCTATATTAACATAATTCACAGTAAATTAATTGAATTTATATTATTGTTGTATAACGTATTATATCAGTTTATTTCCAGTGAGGTTTTAGAAAATATACTTAAAACTTTAGAAATTTGACCGAAAAAAACGGTGCCGGAATGAATATATTCTTTTGGAAAAAAGATTATTTGTGGTATATCCGCTTGTTTACACGAAAAAACACTTTTGAATTTTCATTCAAAAGGTCAGAACAACTTGATATAAATTTACAACAATATTTAAGATTATCTACTTGTTATTTTGTTAACATCGCTGTATTTTCGTTGACTTTTTTGCTTTTTACAGTTATACTAAATAAAAAAGTTGTTTCTATGGGAGGGAGTGTTTATGGCATACCGCATAAATGATTTATGTATAGGCTGTACCCTTTGTGCACGTAATTGTCCTGTGGAGGCAGTTACCGGCACGGTAAAGCAAAAGCATAAAATCGAAGAAAAGCGCTGTGTTGAGTGCGGCGTATGTGCAAATGTCTGTGCCAAGGGCGCAATTGAAAAGCCCGACGGAACGGCAGCGGAAAAAATTCCAAAGGATAAGTGGAAAAAACCTGTAATTGATACTGCCAGGTGCAGCGCCTGTTCCATGTGCGTAGTTGCCTGCGGTTTCTCCTGTATTGAAATTTCATATCCCGCAAAGCCGGGAGATCTCAATGTATTCGCAGTACTTGTAAAGCCTGAAAAATGTGTCGGATGCAGTCTATGCCAGCAGGCCTGTCCCTTGGGAGCAATAACTATGAAAGAGGGTGGAGCAAAATGATTCTGCCTGTATATGCGAAAATAAATCTTGAAACGGGAAAGTGGGAAAAATATCCCATTTCTCAGGAGCTTTTTTCAAAATATCTGGGAGGCAAATCTCTGGGAGCAAGGCTGCTTACGGATTTAACAAAACCGGGACTTGACTGTTTTGACCCGGAAGCGGTGCTTATAGTAAATACGGGGCCCATGAACGGAACAGGAGCTCCCAGTTCGGGACGTTTTAATATGACCTTTAAAAATGTACTAACGGGCGGCATTGCCTCTTCAAACTGCGGCGGTACATTTGGAATGCTTCTTAAAAAAGCGGGATTTGACGGACTTATTATAACGGGAAAAGCTTCGGAACTGAGCAAGATTATAATAGAGGACGGCGAAATACGCATTGAGAAATGTCCGGAGCTTGCGGGACTTAATACGGAAGAGGTTCAGGAAAAGCTTCCAAAGAGATACGGTAAACTTGTCATAGGTCCTGCGGGAGAAAATCTTGTAAGATACGCCCTTGCCGCCAGCGGTGAACGTGTTGCTGGACGCTGCGGAGCAGGAGCGGTAATGGGAAGCAAAAACTTAAAAGCCATAATAGCTTTCGGAACAAAGAGTGTAGAAAAATATAATCCCGAAGGCTTTGCAAAGCATACGAAAAAATGGGTTGACGCACTTAAAAAGCATCCCATGACAGGTAACGGACTGCCGAGATACGGTTCTGCGGGACTTCTTTCAAAGGCAAATGCATCCAGCGCTCTTCCGACTCATAATTTCAGCAAAGGACAATATGAGCACGCCCACGATATAAGCGGAGAGACACTTGCGGAGACGAAGCTTGTAAGAAACGGCGGATGTGTAAGCTGTCCCATACGCTGTGAGAGAAGAGTCAAAGTGGACGGCAAAGAGGTAAAGGGACCCGAGTACGAGACATTATGTCTTTTCGGTTCCAATATCGACAGCAACGATCTTGATTTGATAAATCAGATAAATTACGATGCCGACGTTTTGGGAATGGATACAATTTCCCTTGGCGGCACAATAGCCTTTGCCATGGAGCTTCAGGAAAAGGGTTTGGCTGATTTCGGACTTAAATTTGGCTGCGTTGAAGATTTAAGAAAGGCTGTCAGTGATATAGCATACCGCCGTGGCAAAGTGGGAGAACTTGCTGATGGAAGCAAGAGACTGAGCGAAAAATACGGCGGAAAGGAATTTGCAATTCACTCAAAGGGATTGGAGCTTGCCGCCTATGAGCCGAGGAGAAGCACGGGCATGGGTCTCGGATATGCCACTTCCAACCGTGGAGGATGTCATCTTAACGGCGGATATCTTGCCCTTATGGAGTCGGTGGGAGTCGTCAGCATGGACGCTCAGACACCTAAGGGAAAGCCGGAGCTTACGGTATTTTTCCAGAACGCTATGGAAGCGTGTTCGGCAGCGGGCTTTTGTCTTTTCACAATGCAAGCGATTGTACCCCCTCTGATTTTCAAATTCGGCTCAGCGAGTTTTGTCAGCCGTGCTTTCGGAAAGGCTCTGCTTATGGCACGTCCTGTTCTCGGTAAGGTATGGCATCTGATGCCGTGGATTCTTCCCGTAAACATGATGCTAATGCCTCACAGTGAATCAATAAAGCTTGCCACGGGAATACCTATGACAATGGGTAAATTCGTCACCGTAGGCGAGAGGGGATACAATACTGAAAGACTTTATAATCTTCGTGAGGGTCTTACCTGTGAAGACGATTCTCTTCCCGACCGTCTTACAAAAGTACAGCAGGATCCGAAGCGAAAAAATACAGTAGTAGATTTAAAGACCATGCTTCCCGTCTATTATAAGGTCAGAGGCTGGGATTCAAAGGGTGTACCCACAGCTAAAAGGCTGAAGAAACTCGGAATACCGATTCCTGATAGAAAGGAGGGATAAATTCCATGGCAACGGTGCGTTATTACGGTGAACTTGCCGCAAAAATGGGGATAAAGGAAGAGAGCTACCCGGGGGCAACGGTGTCCCAGGTGCTTTCAAAGATAAAGAAGGCTCACGGTTCGGAGCTGTACCATGAGGCGAAGCGGTGCCATATAATTGTTGACCACTGCAATGCAGGCAGTGAGAAGGGTTTCCGCACTGCTGTGGGAGAAAACAGCGTTGTGGAATTTGTTCCTGTCTGCGGCGGAGGTTAAAAGGGAGGAAGCCCGTAAATGGAAATAGAAAACAGATATGAACGGCAGATTGATATACCCCAGATAGGTGCTGAAGGACAGAAAAAGCTGGCGCAGTCACATCTTTTGGTTGTAGGAGCGGGAGGCCTCGGAGCGCCGCTACTCTATGCTCTTGCGGGAGCGGGTATAGGGCATCTGACAATAGTTGACGGCGACTATGTGTCCATGGGAAATTTAAACCGTCAGTTTTTGTATACCCAGGCGGAAATAGGTTTTAGAAAAGCGGATATGGCGGCGGTGCGGCTCAGGCGTTTCAATCCCGAAATACAGATTGAAGCAATTCATCACCATGCACGTCCCAATAATGTTGAAACCATGGTGGACGGCAAGGACATGGTTATTGTAGCGGCCGATAATATCAGCACACGTCTGCTTCTTAACAGAGTCTGCGCAAAGCGGAATATTCCCCTAATCAACGGAGGCGTTGAGGGGCTTTACGGCGCACTTATGGCAATTGAGTACGGAAAGACGCCGTGTCTTGAATGTTTTTATGCCCATACTGCGACGAAAAGGGAGAGCGGAACGGCTCTCGGAGCGGTAAGTTCAGTTATAGCTTCCCTTATGGCGAACACCGCAATAGAGATGCTTCTTGAAAAGAATCCCATTCCCGGTGAGATGCTTCTCTATGACGGAGTTCGTCTCACACTGGAAAAGGTTCCTGTATCCCGTGACCCAAACTGCCGTATATGTGGTGAAATAAAAAACGATTAAATCAAAACGGAGAGGTGTAATATGAAAAAAGCGGTTTCTATAATATTATGTATTGTTATGCTCTTTGCCCTTGCAGCTTGCGGAGCAGCGGATAAACCCGAAAATCAGGTAATCAGGCTTTCCACAACAACTTCGGTTAACGACAGCGGACTTTTGCCTTATTTGCAGCCTTATTTTGAAGAGGATACAGGCTACAAGCTTGAAATAACCTCTGCCGGAACAGGCGCTGCCATTGAAAAGGGACGTACAGGCGATGCCGACTGTCTTCTTGTTCATGCAAAGGCAAGCGAAGAGGAATTTATAAATGAGGGTTACGGAGTAGAGCGTATTCCCTTTATGTATAACTACTTTGTAATTGTTGGTCCCACAGATGACCCGGCAGGAGTAAAAGATGCCGCAAATGCAACGGAAGCTTTCAAGAAGATAGCCGAAAACGGAAAAACTCCCTTTATTTCCAGAGGCGACGATTCGGGAACTCATAAAGCCGAGCTTGCACTGTGGAAAAAAGCGGGCATTACTCCTGAAGGACAGGAATGGTATATTTCAACAGGTCAGGGCATGGGTGCATCCCTTGTAGTTGCCAGTGAGAAGCAGGGTTACATATTTACCGATAAGGGAACATATCTTTCTCACGAGAAAAAGGATACCCTTACACTGCTCATGGAAGAGAGCGAAGAGCTTAAAAACACATATTCGATGATCGCCGTAAATCCCGAAAAATGGCCTGATGCAAACATTGACGGCGCAAATGCCTTTATAAAGTGGATGCAGAGCGAAAAGGCAACAAAGCTTATCGCTGAGTACGGAGTCAAAGAATACGGTCAGCCCCTGTTTTTTGTAGGAGAGGGAAATGCATGATTTTTCCGAAGCGCTGAGGATTATATTTACGGGAGATACGGAGCTTTGGGGAATTATATGGGTTACGCTGAGAATGTCCTTTTTCAGCACCCTTATTTCCTCGGTCATAGGTCTTCCCCTCGGTGCAGTTATGGGAAGCTGCCGTTTTCACGGACAGCGCACCCTTGTTCAAATAACGAGCACTCTTATGAGCCTGCCGCCCGTAGTGGCAGGCTTATTGGTATTTCTGCTTTTGTCACGGTCAGGGCCTTTGGGACAGCTAAGGCTCCTTTATACCGTTGAAGCTATGGTAATAGCTCAGGTTGTACTTATAACCCCTATAATCGCAGGCATGGCGGCAGCGGTTTTGGAAAAGCAGGCACAGCCTGTTCTTGAAACCTGCGCAGGGCTGGGTATGTCCTTTGTTAGAAGCCGCAGAATGCTTTTGTGGGACTGCCGCAGTCAGCTTGTAAGCGTTGTAATGGCAGGGCTCGGACGTTCTCTTGCAGAGGTGGGAGCTGTTCAGCTTGTAGGAGGAAACGTTCAGGGGAAAACACGGGTGATGACTACGGCTATTATGCTTGAAACCAATATGGGCAGGTTTGATTTTGCCCTTGCTTTAGGTGTGATACTTCTCTTTTTGGCTTTCGTAATAAATATTTTTGCACGCCAGCTCGAAAGGAGGACTCACCGTGAAATTTGAAAATCTTCATAAAACCTACGGCAGCAGAACAGTTCTGCAAATTCCCTGTCTTGAAATTTCAGAGGGAACACGCCTTGCGGTGATGGGTCCCAACGGCAGCGGAAAAAGCACAATGCTTAAAATTCTTGCGGGAGTTCTCAAAAACGACGGAGAGAAAATTTCTCTTTCAGGCTGCGGATATCTTCCCCAGAAAAGCTACGCCTTTGATATGACCGTTATAAAAAATGCCGAATCCGCCTTGTGGGATTTGCCACGGTCAAAAAGAAGAGAAAAAGCTGAAAACGCTCTCAGGGAAACGGGTATGCTTTCTCTTTCGGAAGCTCAGGGCAGAACTTTAAGCGGAGGGGAAATGCAGCGTTTAGCCCTTGCGAGAGTTCTTGCAAGAGAGCCGAAAATCCTGCTTCTTGACGAACCTACGGCAGCGTGTGATATAGAAAGCGAAAATCTCATTGAATCTGCTCTGAGTAAGTGGAACGGAACCCTTATTTTTTCAACTCACTCTCCCGCCCAGGCAATGCGTCTTGGGGATAAAGCCGTTTTTCTCGAAAAGGGCAAAATCCTTGAATTTGGAAGTCCCGAGGAAGTTATAATGAATCCCAAAAGCGAACGAGTGAGGGAGTACATGAGCCATTGGAGGATAGAATATGCTCAAGGTAATAACCATGTCTGAGGCTGAGAAAATACTCAGAAGTAAATTCAAAGCTCTTTGTCTTTGTGAAACTGTGCCCCTTTCCGAAAGCTTCGGCAGAGTTCTGGCAGAGGATATAATCGCAGGAGAAAATATCCCTCCCGCAGACCGCTCAATGGTGGACGGCTATGCCGTAAGAGCATGCGATACATTCGGAGCATCGGAATCAATTCCCGCTTTGCTGCATCTTCAGGGAGAAATAGCCATGGGTGGAATGCCCTCTGAGCCTATTAAGGAGCACTACTGCATGAAAATTCCCACAGGTGGATTCCTTCCGAAAGGAGCCGATGCAGCGGTAATGATAGAACACACAGACCTTTTGCCCGACGGAACTGTTTGTATAAGAAAGCCGGCAGCTCCGGGGAGTCATTTAGCCTTTTGCGGAGATGATATGCGTAAGGGGCAGCACATACTGAAAGCCGGAAGTGTAATTGACGTTGGAGAAACGGGAACTTTGGCGGCTATGGGTCAGTATGCGGTGCCGGTTACGAAAAAAGTAAAGGTCGCCCTTTTTTCAACAGGCGATGAGATAATAGAAATTGATAAAACCGTTACGGGCGGACAGATGCGTGATGTAAACCGCCATGCCCTTAAAGCTTTAATAGAAAAAATGGGCGGTACGGCTGAGGATTTCGGAATAATCTCAGATGATGAAGAAAAGCTCAGGGAAGCTGTAATAAAAGGCGCTCAGAGCTGCGACATGGTAGTTTTCAGCGGCGGAACTTCGGCGGGAGCAAGAGATTTTGCAGAAAAGGTTTTAAGTGAAGAGGGAGAAATTCTGTGGCACGGCATAGCCGTAAAGCCCGGTAAACCCACCCTTGCCGCCAGTGTTCTCGGTAAACCCGTCCTTGCTCTTCCCGGCCATCCCATGGCGGCGTGCCTTATCTTTATGATACTCGGAAAAGAAGCCCTGTGTATTTTGGAGGGTAGGGAAAGCCGGGAGAAAAATATCTATGCTGAAATTTCCCAGTCTGTTTCGGCTAACGACGGAAGAGAACTGATTCTCCCTGTTCACCTTTCAGGGGAAAAGGCAGAGCCAATAAGAAGCAAAAGCGGACTTATTACAAAGCTTTCCGAAGCGGACGGCTATGTAATAATAGGCAGAAACTGCGAGGGAATACATGCCGGGGAAAAGGTAAAGGTCACACTTTTTTGATTTTGGCGGAAAGGTTTTGATTATATGGCGTTTTCATATCTTGACAATATGCCGGTGGATAAAGCAAGGGAGTTATTTATAAACGCCCTTAAAGAAGTGGTTCCGAGTCTGTGCGAAGAAAAGGTAAAAACCGTGGATGCAGACATGCGTATAACTTCAAGAGGAGTTTATGCGAAAATCTGCGCTCCCCATTATCACGCCAGCGCTATGGACGGCATTGCCGTGAAAGCATCCGATACATTCGGAGCAGGCGAAACAACCCCTGTGGTTTTGAATAAGGAAAGCTTTCAGTGGGTGGATACAGGCGACCCTCTGCCTGAGGGAGCAGATGCCGTTATAATGATAGAGGATGTTGTAAGGGAGGGGGAAAGCGTAAAGCTTTTTGCCCCGGCTTCCCCCTGGCAGCACATCCGTCAGATAGGCGAGGACTTATGTGCAGGAGATATGATTTTGCCGAGTTTCACTGAGATAACTCCCGAAGCGCAGGGAGCGCTCCTTGCAGGTGGAGTTATGGAAGTGGACGTTATAAAAAAGCCTGTTGTAGCGGTCATTCCCACAGGTGACGAGCTTGTGTCGCCCTGCGAAAACCCTAAAGCGGGAGAGATTATAGAATTCAATACAACTATTTTTTCCTCAATGCTCAAACGCTGGGGAGGCATACCCAAAGTATTCGATATCCAGCCCGATGTCCCCGAAAAAATCACCGCTGCATTAAAGGATGCGGTAAGGGACTGTGACGCAGTGCTTTTAAGTGCAGGCAGCAGCGCAGGCCGTGACGATTACAGTGTAAAGTGTATAAGTGAAGTGGGAAAGGTGCTCTGCCACGGCGTTGCCATGAAACCGGGCAAACCTGTTATTCTTGCCATGGCGGGCAAAGTTCCCGTTATGGGTGTGCCGGGGTATCCTGTTTCGGCAGTGCTTGCCCTTCAGGAGTTTTTCTATCCCATTGCAAACTGGCTTTGCGGACGAAAGGATAAAAATTTTGATTTTAATGATACCGCTACCCTCTGCCGTCCTGTTGTAAGCTCTCTTAAATACAGTGAGCTTGTTAGAACACGCCTTGGATTTGTTGAGGGCAGACTTGCCGCAGCGCCTCTTCAAAGGGGAGCGGGAGTTGTAAGCAGTCTTGTAAAGGCCGACGGAATAATCAAAATAGACCAGAACAGCGAGGGCTGTGACAGCGGAGAAGAAGTTCCACTGCGGCTTTTGTGCGAAAAGGATGAACTTAAAAACACCCTTGTTGTAACAGGAAGCCACGATCCCATTATTGACGAAATAGCCGATATGGCAAAGAGAATTGACCGTGGGGCGAGAATTGCATCGAGCCATGTGGGAAGCACGGGAGGACTTCTTGCCCTGAAACGCCATGAAGCCCATATGGGCGGCATACATCTGCTAAGTGACGATGGAACCTATAATATAAATGCTCTTAAAAGCTTTTTCGGTGAGGATGAGGTAATCCTTATAAAAGGAGTCGGAAGAATACAGGGGCTTATGACTGCGCCGGGAAATCCTCTTAATATAAAGGATTTTTCAGATGTGCTCAAAGGATACCGCTATGTTAACCGACAGGGCGGAAGCGGCACGAGAATACTTTTTGATTATCTCTGTAAGAAATACGATATTTCCCCTCAAAGTGTCAACGGCTGGAACAGGGAAGAGATGACCCATACCGCCGTGGCTGCTCAGATTGCTTCGGGAACGGGAGATTTGGGACTTGGAATTTTCTCCGCTGCAAAGCTATATAATCTTGATTTTATACCGGTGTGTACGGAAAACTATGATTTTGCAGTGCTTAAAAGCGCATGGAAGCTTCCCCAGATGCAGATGTTTATTGACATTCTCAGAAGCGAGGAGTTCAAAAAACGTCTGGAAGCTCTGGGCGGATATACTGCGGAAAACGCCGGGGAGGTGCTTAAATGGAACTGACCCATACAAACGAAAACGGACAGGTGCATATGGTGGATGTCGGAGAAAAAGAGGTGACAAGGCGAGAGGCGAAAGCCCACGGGCTTGTACGCATGAAGCCAGAAACCCTGCGCCTTATTAAAGAAAATCTCGTTAAAAAAGGCGATGTGCTTTCGGCGGCACGTATTGCGGGAATAATGGCGGCAAAGCGCACAGGGGAGCTTATCCCTCTTTGTCACACTGTCTCTTTAAGTTCTGTGGAAATAGATTTTAATTTTGCAGAGCCCGATACAGTTGAAATAATTGCAACGGCAAGGTGCGATTTTAAAACAGGAGTCGAAATGGAGGCATTAACCGCTGTTTCGGCGGCAGCTCTTACGATTTATGATATGTGCAAAGCCGTCGACAGAGCCATGGAAATCGGCGAAATTTATCTTATGATGAAATCAGGGGGACGGTCGGGACTCTATGTTCGGCCGGAGGAAAAGAAGAATGATTGACCGCTTTGGAAGAACAATAAATTATCTGCGCCTTTCGGTTATAGAAAAATGTCAGCTTCACTGTGAATACTGCCGAAGCTCGGTGGGATGTTCAAATTCAAAAGAGCTTACAGCAAAGGAAATTTTGCAGCTTTCGAGAGTGTGCGTAAATTTGGGATTTAATAAAATCCGTCTTACAGGCGGAGAGCCCCTTATGCGAAGGGATATTATAGAAATTGCCGAAAGTATAGGCAGGCTCGAAAACCTCAGGGAGCTTACAATGACCACAAACGGACAAAAGCTTTCCCAGTGTGCAAAGGAGCTTTACAGGGCAGGAATACACAGAATCAACATAAGCCTTGATTCCTTAAATGCCGACCGTTATCGCAGCATGACAGGGGGAGACATAAATAAAGTCTTTTCGGCAATTGAAGAGGCGAAAAGAGCGGGAATGAATCCCATAAAAATAAATGCCGTGCTTCTAAGAGGGATAAACGACGACGAGGTAAAGGATTTTCTGCGTTTTTCCCGGGAATACGGCGTAATTGTAAGATTTATTGAGCTAATGCCACTTGGCAGGCTTTCTGATAAACCTGAAATGCGTATAACCATGAAAGAGATACTAAAAGAAAATCCCGAGCTTGTGCCGGGAAAAGAAACAGGTGAACCTGCAAGGGAGTTTTACTTTTCAGGCAGCACAAAGGCGGGGATAATCGCCCCAATGAGCGAGCCTTTCTGCGGCAGCTGCAACAGGATACGCATTCTTTCCGACGGAACCCTGAAACCATGTTTGGGATGTGATGATGAAATCCCCCTTAGTGAATTTATAGGCGTGGATGATAAGATACTTTCAGAAAGAATAGAAAAAGCGGTTTTTAATAAGCCCATGGGATATACAATGAGGGACTGTGAAAAGCCTCTTCGTGATATGAGCAGAATCGGAGGATGATTTTATGGCAGTAATTGTTTCCATAAACAGCAGTGAGAAAAAAGGGACGGTAAAGGTTCCTCAAAGGGACGGCAAACTTATTGCCTCAAAGGGGCTGGAGGGAGATGCCCATGCAGACGGCAGTCACCGTCAGCTGAGTCTCCTTGCAAGGGAGAGCATAGAAAAAATGGAAAAGGAAAGCGGCGTGACTTTGGAAAACGGAGTTTTTGCCGAAAATCTCACTACACGTGGCATCTCTCTCCATACTCTACCCGTAGGCACAAAGCTTTGCGCAGGACCCTGCCTATTGGAGGTTACGCAGATCGGCAAAGAGTGTCACAGCGACTGTGCCATAAAGCAGAAGGTGGGAAAATGCGTAATGCCCAGAGAGGGGATTTTCTGCAAAATCCTGCGTGGCGGCACTTTAAAGGCGGGACAGTCAATCTGGCGTGCCGACGCTTTGCCGAGAGTGTTTCTTCTTGTTGCCAGCGATAAGGCAAGTGCGGGTATAAGAAAAGATGGATGCAAAAAGGCGGTAAGGGAGTTTGTGGGAGACAGATGTGAAATTACCGATTGTCAGATTCTGCCAGATGAAAGAAGAGCCATTGCCGACTGCATGGCGGATGTTGCCGATAACTACGCTGCGGATTTTATCTTTACCTGCGGCGGTACTGGATTTTCACCCCGTGACGTTACCCCGGAAGCAACCCTTGATATAATCGACCGTGAAGCACCGGGAATAGCAGAGGCAATGAGGGCTTACAGCCTTAAAATTACACCTCATGCAATGTTGTCACGTGCAAGGGCGGGAATAAGAAAGCAGACACTTATTGTAAATCTCCCCGGAAGCCCCAAAGCTGCCTGTGAATGTCTTGAGGTGATCATGCCTGCACTTTCCCACGGATGTCAGGTTTTAAGGGGCGCTGTTTACGAATGCGGCAGTGAGAATAAAAAGTAAAACATTAAACTTAAATATTGCTTTTATTGCTAAAAAATCCTCTCTCCATAAAAGGAAAGAGGATTTTTAAGGTTCAGCT
This sequence comes from uncultured Oscillospiraceae bacterium, assembly GCA_900540535.1. Classification (GTDB taxonomy): domain Bacteria; phylum Bacillota; class Clostridia; order Oscillospirales; family Acutalibacteraceae; genus UMGS263. Next base: position 18,625 of record UQGM01000047.1, read on the forward strand.
TTTTGAAATATTCCTTAGCTTAGTAACAGTTATATATATTCCGCCGCTTTTTTCTGCCGAATAAGTGCCGGAATATTTTTTCGCAATATCCTTTATTATATTGATTCCGTGACCGTGATCCTCATTTCTTTTCATAGTGCGTTTTGTGGTTTCGGGATAGGGATTTTTACTTGTAATTGAAAGGAAATCATCATCTATATCTATGGT
>UQGM01000048.1 GCA_900540535.1 uncultured Oscillospiraceae bacterium
CATTCAATTGTAGGCAGATTCCTCGAGCACAGCCGTATTTTCAGATTTGAAAACGGCGGTGAAAGGGAGATATATCTCGGTTCGGCGGATCTCATGCCGAGAAACCTTGACAGACGTGTTGAACTGGTGTTCCCTGTATACGATGAGGGAATACAGGCAAGACTTAACAGGATACTTGAAGTAATGTTTGCCGATACGGTAAATACAAGAATCCAGAAAAGCGATGCCTCCTATGAGCTTATGGACAGAAGGGGCAGAGGCTCAATAAACAGTCAGAATTTGTTCCTTGAATATGCAAAAAAGCGTGAGCTTGACTACGAAGAGGAATAATTAAAAATAAAAGGAGCGGATGTTGAAATGAAAAAGATTGGCGTGCTTACAAGCGGCGGAGACTGTCAGGGACTTAACCCTGCACTTAGAGGTCTTGCCAAAGCTCTTTACACTGCATTCGATGACGATGTTGAAATCTACGGTTTCGCAGACGGTTACAGAGGTCTTATTGAAAACGACTGGAAGCTTATGGAAAAAGATGACTTTTCGGGAATACTTACAAGAGGCGGCACAATTTTGGGTACTTCACGCCGTCCCTTCAAGCTTATGAGGGTTATTGATGAAAGCGGCATAGATAAGGTTGCCGAAATGAAGAAAAATTATAAGAAGCTGGGTCTTGATGCACTGGTTGTCCTTGGCGGCAACGGAACCCACAAGACGGCAAATCTTCTTTCAGAAGAGGGACTTAATGTTGTCACAATGCCAAAGACCATTGATAACGACATCTGGGGCACTGATGAAACATTCGGTTTTCAGAGCGCTGTTGCAGTTGCAACAAACGTAATCGACTGTATTCATACAACCGCCACTTCGCACGGAAGAGTATTTATTGTAGAGATAATGGGTCATAAAGTAGGCTGGCTTACTCTTTATGCAGGTATTGCCGGAGGAGCTGATATTATACTCCTTCCCGAAATTCCCTATAATATAAAATCTGTTGTAAAGGCTCTTAAGGCGAGAGAGAAGGCAGGCAAGAACTTCTCAATTATAGCTGTTGCTGAGGGAGCGATCTCCAAAGAGGATGCTGCACTTTCAAAGAAGGAGCGCAAGGCAAAGCAGGCTGCAAGTCCGTTTTCTTCAAAGGGATATGAGCTTGCCGCTGAAATCGAAAAGGAAATGGGCAGGGAGATAAGAGTCTGTGTTCCCGGTCACATTCAGCGTGGCGGAGATCCCAACGCCTATGACAGAGTTCTTTCCACAAGACTGGGTACCGCCGCTGCGGAGCTTATAAAGAAAAAGCAGTTTGGCTATATGGTGGCCGTCAAGGGCGAAAGCATTGTGCCTGTTCCTCTTTCAGAGGTTGCTGGTAAGCTTAAATATGTTCCAGTTGACAGCGAGGTCGTAAAGTCAGCCCGTGATCTTGGTATAAGCTTCGGCGATTGATTTTAAAATAATATCCTTGCAATAGTAAAAGCGGACAGCATATGCTGTCCGCTTTGTGCTTTTTGTTTTGCTGATTAAGTGTTTTATTTATCCTTGTGTGAAGCGAAAATAGATGTTACTGCCGGATATAATACCGCTGCTACGGGCCAGATAATCCAGCTGAAATGCCACTTGTAGCTTATGAAGCTGTATGCCAGATATCCTGCTGTTACAACTGACCAGTATATTGTATTGACTTTTGAAGAGGCGATTTTTTCCTTTTTCTTTCTTTTAGAATATTCGCCTTCCTGTAAGAGCTTGTCAAAGCTTTCCCAGATGATGCAGGTTTTAACAATGAAATTTACACCTATGCCAATAAGTGCCAGCATTACTGCAACCATTGAAACCATAAACAGATCGTCTTCACTTATAATAATTGCCGCAAAAAGGGGAACCAGTGACAGTACGCAGAAGCATACGCCTATTGCTATATTTTTTGTGTAGGACTCTCGGTAATCCTCTTTGCGCTCTTTTACCATGCCTGTTACACCGTATGAGGTTTCAAAAATTTCGTTTTCAAGAAACTCGAAAGCCGAGGTTTTGCTTGAGCTGAGTATGAACAAGGTAACAGCATTTGCGATTAATATAAGCAAAGTGATCATTCCGATGCCGGCGGCTACGTTTTCGGATATGTTGTAAATGGTCTTTTCACTCATAACGCTTAAAATCATCAAGCATATGGGGGAAATGATACATAAAAATACTCCGCATGCTATTGTCTTAGCCGTCTGAGTTTTTGCTGCGAGAAATTTATTTGCTTCCTCCATTGATACACGGCGGACATTGAGTTTTTCCTCTGTCTTTAAAGATGCAGATTCGTTTTCGTTTGCCTCTATTTCATCTTTAAGTAAATAGTCGGTGCTTACACCGAAAAGCTTTGAAAGCTGAATAATCTTTTCAAGATCAGGCACTGACTGTGCGCCCTCCCACTTTGATACCGATTGTCTTGTAACGTTCATCTGTTCTGCAAGTTCTTCCTGCGACCATCCGCTTTTCTTGCGAAGCTCAATTAACTTATCTGCAAATATCATAAACACAGCTCCTTTAATTTGGATTTTGTTCTGTCTGTGATGCAAGTATACACAAATTCGGGGTTACATTCTACCAATCGGCACTATGCAATCTGTCAACCGGCAGTTGCAACTGGCAGTTTACATGAATTATAACCTATAAAAAGACCTGCCGCAATGCGTTTTATAAATAAAAATATCGGGACAGCTTCATTTAAAGGCTGTCCCGATGACTTTTTTAAGAATCTTTATGCCGGTATGAATTCAACTGAGAAACAGTGTGAACGTATATCGTAATCCATTACATATGTACGGAACTGATTTCCGCTGAGGATTTTTCCGCCCATTGAGATCTGAGAAACATATCCTACACCCATTCCCGTTGAATTGTCGTGTTTTTTTATTGCGAGCCATGTAGAAGGATCTCCTGTAAGGTTTACGCCGTAGGAGTCGTAGGCTCTCTTTTTCATATCTGCGGCTGAAATACGCACAACGCTTTTGCAGTTGCTGAGTTTCAGGTCAGGAGAACTGTCAACGGGGACAAGGTAGGGGTAATTTACCGTAGAGCCCCAAACGGAAGAGGATGAAACAGTTTTGCCTCCCGAATAGGCAAAAAATACCGCATTTATGTACGAACCGTTATATGAAACATATTTGCCTTTAACGGCATTTACTGCGTCTATTACCGCCTGAGAGGGAGTGGAAATTGTATACATTCCGTCGCAGGTGCCGCCGCTTCTCATAGCGTATGTATATGCTGCAACAGCCTGAGCTTTAAGGGCTTCCGTATGAAAACTGGAACCCATTTCGCCCTGAACAGCCATTGCTACTGCGAGGGATGTTTCCACATCTTTTCCCTTAACCTTTAAGGTTTTCGGCATATTGGAATCGTCAACTACTTGAGTACCGGTATAGTAATGAGTAAGTATTTTATCATAGCTCCAGCCCTGTTTTGCATAGGCGTTGGCTCCATACTGGCTCATTCCTACGCCGTGGCCGTATCCGTATACTGTAAATACAAACGTGCCGTCTGCAACAGGCTTTGAAGTGGTTGTTTCTTTGGCTGTGGTTTCAGGTGCCTTGGTCGTTTGGATTTCCGTTGGTTTTGTTGCCTTTTCCGTCTGAGTTTCAGTAGCTTCTTCAGTTCCCTCAGAAGAGGATTCTTCCTCGGTTGATTCTTCACTGGGATTATCTGGTATCAGAGCCACTTCACCGTGACGGTTATCCTCGAAATCATCGCAATTTTCTGTATTTTCGGTATTGTCGGAGGGTAAATCAGCATTGGCCTGAGTTACGGCTTTGCCTATGCCGAAAGCAGTCAGTATAACAGCTATGGCAGTTATTAAGCATATTGCGGTAATCCAGAACTTTTTGTTTTCGGGAGTGATAAGTTTTTTAGGGGAGGCGTTGACGCTTTTCATCGGATCAATATCTTCTGATGAGACAAATCTCTTTATCATTCCAAAAACATACTGCATTGCTAAAGCCGTGAGGGAAGATGCCGTATCATTTTCTCCGGCATATATTTTTTTGACCTTTACATATTCGCTGTTAGCAACAGCTGCAATGATAAATAACTGATTTTTATCCTCGCCTGCTATTTTGAAAGCGTGAGTGATAACAGCGCCTATATGGGACGGAGATTTTTCCGCCGCCTCCTTAGCTAAAAGTGCTGCATATGTTTTGGGAGAATTGCCGTCTCGCTTAATATCGGAGGTGAAGAAAGTTATTTCTTCATTTTCGGGGAATTTGCGGCAGATTTTTGCACCTGTGGGAGAAACAGAAAGAAAAACTTTCAGTTTCTTATCTGTAAGGAAAGAGTTTAAATCGGAGAAAGACTGTGTAAGGGGATCAATTTCCTGTCTGTCCGAAACCTCTGCGGGAAAATCATCCGTTTGAGTGTGCATAATTTTGGGAATATATTTTTTAAAGGCGGCTGCGGCACAGCGTTCGGTTCTCTCTGAATCAAGTGGGAGGAATAATATATTGAGCTTGTCCGCCTTAAAAGCAAAGCCGGAAAAAGCTCCGTCATGAGACGGAAAAACAGCACAATCCTCAGGCATCAATATATGTACGTCACGGTTTTCTATATCCTCTTTGCAAAGCTCAGCAATAGCTTCACATTCCGTGCAATTAACTGAAAGTACGGAGCATACCATGCGCTTTACGTTTGCAAAAAAGTCATTGTCTATTGCCATGATAACAAGAGCTTCTTCTTCCGTAAGCTTTGAAAGGGACATGAAAAATTCACGTGCGCTGCTAAAATAAATACAGTTTTCCTTTTCAAGACCAAAGGGAGCGGCCAAGCTGAAAATGATATTTTCTTCCTTTAAAGTGTCGGAATCCTTTTTTCGCAGACAGAGAAAATATGACTTCATAAATTTTCTTTCTCCTTAAAAGCATTGTGCCTGAAATGCCGTCGGTTGCGGCTTTACAGGCACTTTGCTATCTATTGCATTTAAATAATTGTTTCAGCCGGTTCTCATTCAGCGGCAGGCTGGTTTTCAGCAGCTGCTGTGGAATCTTCCGGAACGGTGGGTTCAGTAGGCTCAGTGGGCTGTGTTTCGGTCGGAGTCTCTGTAGACGGCTCCTGAGTCGGTTCGCTTGTATCCTCTGTGCCGGGCTCAGTGGGCTTTGTTTCATCTGTGGGTTTTTCCGTAGGCTGCTGCGTGGATGTGTTTTCGCTTGGAGACTCTGACTGTGAAGAATCTGTATCCTGCTCGGTTACTGACGGTGTATTAGTTCTGTCTCCCGATGAATCTCCGGTATTGATATCATCATTGGCAGGTTCATCTATAACGGGACTGTCATCCGTTGATTCCTCATCGGAGTCATTATTAAACAGTGAATCCCAAAAATTTTTATAGTCAAAATCGGATTTGTTGTTTGTGCCGCTTTCGCTTTTTGATGTTCCGGTATTTGAGGATGAAGGTACAGTATCGGGCTTTACGATCAAAGCGCCTATTCCTACCGAAAGGCAAAGAAACAATGCAGCAGCTGCGGCACAAGCAGTATATTTGAATATTTTTTTGCGGTTTGCATTTTTAATTGACGGAGTGGGCAGAACTGCTCTTGCTTCATTTTCTCCATCAGATGAAGTTTTTTCGGTAATCGCCTGCTCTTTTATCATATCTAAGACTGCATCCAAAGCGCAGGCTGTGAGAGATAGCGCAGATTCATCTGGCTGCGCATATATTTTTCTGACCTTTGCCCCTTTGCTGTCAGCAACAGCGATATATACAAAGAATTGAATTTCGCCTTCATTCTGAGTTTTAAAAACATTGGTGATACTTGCGCCTATATTTTTTCCGGAATGTTCAGCTGCTTCTCGTGCAAGCACAGCAGCATAATTTTTCGGAGAAGTATTTTTTCTTTGCCGTGAAGAAGGAAAGAAACTAAGCTGAACCATTTCAGGTAAAACACGGCAAAGCTTATTTCCCGCATTTGAAAGGGATAAAGCTGCCGTTAGCTTCCTGGCTGCAAGAACATTGCATACATCGGCTGCTTTTTCTGAAATTAGCGCCATAGTAAAATTGAGGTTATTATCTGAATTTTCAGAAACGGTTTTGGTTTTACCGATTGTTTCTGACATAAAGGTAAAGAAATGATCGCCCAAGCATTGCTGAGTTCTTTCATCGTCAAGTGGAAGAAGAATTAAGCAGTTGCTGTTTTTCTTTATTGCAAAACCTGAAAAAGCGTTATCAGAAGTGGGCAAAATTATTGCCCCTTCGGGAATGAAATCATCACTGTGTATGTCGCCGGACATGCAATTTAAAAACAGTGCTGAGCAGATCATACGCTTTGTATCTGAAAACATTTCTGTATCAGCTGCAAGAATTATAAGTGATTCCTCATCAAAAATTTCTGACAGACGACGGAAAAACTCACGCACATTGCAGAAGCTTTCGCAGTTTTCTTTTTTCAGACCAAATTTACAAGCTGCATTAAAAATAGCATTTTCTGCCTGTAAACCCCTCGATTGGTCTTTTCTCAGACAGAGAAGATATGTTTTCATAATATTCTCTTTCCCTCCAAAAGCGGATTAGCCCTTAATCAAGATACCAGTTTTCATAGTCCTTAAAAGGATTTTCAATTCCCTTTTTGTCGTAGTAAGCCTGGGGCCAAAGGGGATTTGAATTGAGATATACCTTTGATGTATCCACTGAAGTATCTTCGCCCTCACGGACAAGTCTTCCTATAACAACAAGTCTTGCCTCTGTAAATTCATAAGCACAGGTATTAAGTGTGATAATTTTATCTGTTGGCTTAATATCAACGCCTGTTGTGTAGAGCTTTCTCATATCTACCTGCTCAATGTATTCCATGAAATTGTCGTTGGAACCGAAAGTGGTATGCATGAAATTAAATACATATCCGTTATTCTGTTCGGGATAAGCGTTTGTAAAGAATACACCGTAAATTTTAAAGGTGTAATCATCATAGAGTGTGCTAAGTTCAATTATAGGTGATTTCTGGAATGTAGAAGTGCTCTTATAATTTTTAAGAGGAGCAAAAATCATATTGTCACGCATATGGTGACCGTAAATGATTGTATTTTTATCGAGATCCTGAATATCATTTCGATAATCCATAAAGGGATTTCCGTAGTTTGTATCCTGACGGTTAAAATCAAGATACAAATACTCGGCGTTATCTTTTCCCTGAACAATGGGGTATGAAATATTCGTGCCGGGAATGTTTATCCAGCCGACAAAATCCTGATTGGCGGCATAAAGTCTTGCCCATTTAATGTTCATTCCCTCAGGGAAGTCAACATCCGGATACTGTGCTTCAATTCTATCCCAGTTTTCCTCTGTGTTCTCCATGTTTTCCATTTCGGTTTTCCACTGGTTGAGTTCATTGTAGGTTCCGTCACTTTTCTGACGTTCTATAAATCTTCCGCCAAGGATAACGCCGCAGACGATGAGTACTATTAGGGCAACGAAGAAAATAATTTTTCTTATAATTTCCTTTGTACTGTCGCCTTTCCAGGGGAAGAGATATTTAAGGAATCTGATAAATGCAGATTCTTTTTTAACTTTTTCTTCCGGAATCAGCCATGCAGTATCGGCAGAATTTTCTGAATCATTTTCCAATTCTTCCGCTTCATAATTGTTTGCTAAATTCTCATAGTTTTCATCTTTATCGGGAAGGCTGTTTTTGTTTTCAAAATCGTTGCTCATAGGAAATTACCTCCTTAATCAAAATCGTGTTCTGCTTCTTCCGGGGTAAGTTTGCCGATTAGATATAATCTTGCAAGGTTTAGTGCATTTGAAGCCGTTACATAGCGGTTATATTCTCTGTTATCGCCGGAACGTCCCGTTTCAAATCTAATGCACCATACATGGTTTTTATCTGCAAGAGCTATATAGCTCAGTCCTGCCGGCTTGCCGCTTTCGCTGGGATCAGGCCCTGCAATTCCGGTAACGGAAAGGGCAATATCTGCGCCGCTGACTTTCAGTGCTCCTTTTGCCATATGGCAGGCAACCTCACGGCTTACGACGCCGTTTTTCTCTATGGCGTCGTGAGGGACGCCGAGAATCTGTTCTTTGATGTGGTTTGCATAGGATACTATGCCGCAGTCGAAAATCTCCGATGAACCGGGAATTTCCGTTATCCTTTTTGCAATATAGCCTGCGGTACAGGATTCCGCAAGACCGATTTTCATTTTCTTTTCTTTAAGAAGCTCTACAACCTTTTCCTGAATACTGGAAACGTCAATGCCGTATATAAATTTGCCAAGTCTACTTTCGATTTCCTCTATAACGGGCTTTATAAGCTCTTCCGCTTTCTCCTCATTTTCTGCTCTGGAAGTGACTCTCAGAAGCGCTTCGCCGTCTTTGGCATAGGGAGCTACTGTGGGGTTTTGCATATCGAGAAGCTCACCGGCTGTTTCTGCCATTAAGGATTCTCCTATGCCGAAAGTGCGGACATTGTGTGAGATAATAACCATGCCGGATTTTTCGGAAAGATATGGCTTTACGAAATTATTGAACATGGGATAAAGCTCACGGGGAGGACCTGGGAGACAGATTATGCACTTGCCGTCACGCTCCATGGCGCATCCGGGGGCAGTGCCGTGATCATTTTTGAAAACTACTCCGCCCTCTGGCAGATATGCCTGTTTGCGGTTTGTTTCCGGCATTCCACTTTTTCTGTGGCTGAAAAAGTCAAGCATACGCTGAAGACTTTCCTCGTGGAGTACAAGTGGGATTCCCATAACCTCGGCGCAGATTTCCTTTGTTATGTCATCGGCTGTGGGGCCGAGACCTCCGGAGGTTATTATTATATCGCTTCTTGAAAGGGCGTGTTCTACGGCTTCACGCAAACGTTCGGGGTTATCTCCGACAGTAGCCTGATGCTGCATTGTAAAGCCCATTGCCGCAAGCTCTCTTGCAAGAAACTGTGCGTCGGTATTGAGAATATCTCCTAAAAGCAGCTCCGTTCCAACGGACAATATTTCGCATTTCATTTTATCGCTCTCCTTGGGAAATAAAGGATAAATCAGGCAGTTACGGTTCTGATCTGAGCGCCGTTTACAGCTTTTTCCACAAGTTCATCAAGAGGGATAAGCTGTTCCGCCTTTTCAATATCCCCTAAGTTGGGACGTGTTTTCGGATGTTTAGGTGTAAACACTGTACAGCAGTCCTCATAGGGGAGAATTGAGGTTTCAAAGGTGTCGATTTTACGGGAAATTTCAATTATCTCATCTTTATCCATTCCTATAAGGGGACGGAATACAGGCATATTAGCCGCAGCGTCTGTACATGCAAGGGCATATATAGTCTGGCTTGCAACCTGTCCGACGCTTTCGCCTGTAATAAGAGCCTGGCAGTTTTCTTTTCTTGCAATTTTTTCCGCAGCTTTCATCATTGCACGGCGCATAATGAGTGTGAAAAGCTCTTCGGGACAGTTGTCCTTAATCTGCTCCTGGATTTCTGTGAAAGGTACAGTGAACATTGTCATTCTGCCGCTGTATTTTGCAACCTTTTCGAGAAGGGTTACAACTTTCATCTCAGCTCTTTTGCTTGTATATGGGGGAGAGGCAAAATGGATTGCAGTAAGCTCTATGCCTCTCTTTGCCATCATCCATGCAGCGACTGGGCTGTCGATTCCGCCGGAGATGAGTATTCCTGCTTTTCCTCCTGTTCCAACAGGCATGCCGCCGGCGCCTTTAATCTGGGTGCCGTGGAGGAAAATATATTTATCTCTTACCTCTACCATTACGGTAACTTCCGGGTTGTGTACATCTACTTTAAGGTGAGGATACACTGAGAGCAGATGTCCTCCCATTTCTCTGCTGATTTCGGGAGAGGCAAGGGGGAATTTTTTATCTGATCTTTTAGCCTCTACCTTAAAGGTTTTGGCGTTTTTAAGTGCTCCTTCAAGATAAGCTCCGCTGATTTCGATTACCTTGTCAAAATCCTTTTCCACTGCTGCAGCACGGGAAAATCCCGCAATGCCGAAAATTCTGCTCACCGCTTCCTGAGCAGCTTCAAAATCGCAGTTTTCGTCCTTAGGCTCGATTATAATTGTGGACTGGGATTTTATGTAATCAAAATCTCCTGCTGATTTAAGTCTTCTGCGAATGTTCTTAACAAGAATGTCTTCAAATGTGGAACGGTTAAGCCCCTTTAAAGCAAGCTCTCCGTTTTTAATAAGTATTACTTCTTTCATCTTTTGCTCCTGCGTAAAAATTTTCTGCATTTATCTATGCCGTCAACCAGCATATCAATATGTTCTTCTGTGGTAAACCTTGAAAGGCTTACTCTCAGTGCACTGTCTATTCTGTCGGGGCTTATGCCGAGAGCCGTGAGAGCTTCACTGCGATGACCCTTTGAACAGGCAGAACCTGCGGAAACATAGATTTCCATATCTGAGAGAAAGTTTATCATAGGTTCTGAGCGTATGCCGAGAACCGAAAGATTGATTACATAGGGGAGTGCATTATCGGGAGAATTTATAACCACGTCGTCAAACTGTGAAAGCTTTGAAAAAAGTCTTTCTTTAAGCTGTGACACTTTTTCGAGGGTTTTCTCAGGATTCGGTAAAGCTGCCGCAGCTGCTCCGAAGCCTGCAATTGCCGGCATGGGTTCTGTTCCCGGACGTATATCGTGTTCCTGTCCTCCGCCGAAAATGAGAGGAGAAAGACGTATTCCTTTTTTGATATACAATGCTCCGACACCTTTGGGACCGTGGATTTTATGGGAGCTTATGCTCATAGTGTCAACAAATGGGGTGATTGTTCGCATATTCACTTTTCCAAAAGCCTGAACACAGTCACAGTGGAAAAGAGCGGGGGAATGTTTTTCTTCGATAATACTGCGGATTTCCTTGATTGGCTGTATGCTTCCCGTTTCGTTATTTACCGCCATGACTGCAACAAGAATTGTGTTTTCGTCAATAGCCTCTCTGAAAGCTTCTGTGGGAATATTGCCTGAAGCATCCGGGGCAATGCGGGTGACATTAAATCCTTCGTTTTCCAGTGCGTCTATGCACTTTGCAACACTGGGATGCTCAAAAGCAGTTGTCACTATTTTATTTCCGCTTCTTTTCATGGAGCGTGCAATGCCAAAAAGAGCAAGATTGTTGGCTTCGGTTCCTCCGGCTGTGAAAAAAAGCCTGTCCGCTTCGCAGCAGAGAACCTTTGCCACATTGGTTCTGGAATCCTTCAATAGCTTTTCAGCTTCAAATCCCTTTTCGTGTAAGGATGAGGGATTACCGTAGAGGGAGGTAACTGCCTCCATTATTTTATCGGCTGCCTCACGGCAAACCGGAGTAGTTGCACTGTTATCAAGATAAGCTTCCAAAAAAATGCCTCCGTTATTTATATACAGATATACATATTAAGTATACAACAAACTGAGCTTTGTTTCAATGAACAAACCTTTAAAATTATACAATTAAATAATGCATATGAAAGGATTTTAATTTTACAAAATTTACACAAAAGGTATATTTTTATAATTTTTGGCAGATTATAAAGGAGAAGCTTTCTTGCATAACAACTACTTAATTTTCGGGAGTGATTTTATGGCAATAAAATCGAGAAGAGGTCTTATAAAAATTGTAAGTTTTATATGTGCTGCATTTGTGGCACTCAGTGCGGCGGCGATTTCGGGCTATGTAAGAGCGGAAAAGCTTGAAAGAATAAATATTAATTCACAGCAGAGGGCGCTTACGGAGCTTACAGCGTGTATGTCAAATATTCAGCAGGGACTGAGCAAGGAATTTTATACAGCTACTGCTCCCATGGCAGAAAAGCTGTCCTCTGAAATATGGCGTGAAGCGGCACAGGCCAAAAGTTGTCTGAGTGTTCTGCCGGTTTCGGATATACTCCTTGAAAACACCTTCAAGTTTTTGTCACAAGTAGGTGCTTTTTGCAGCAGCTTAAGTGAAAAAGCAGCCAGCGGTGAGAAAATCAGCGAAGAGGAATACAAAAGTTTAGAGGAGCTCATTAAATATTCAAAGGAACTCACTTCAAGACTTGAAAATATGTGTGCATATCTTGAAAACGGTGCACTTACTTTTGAAAATACCGATGAAGCAGTTGCAGCAATGGGCAGAGAAATGGACAGTATGAATTTTGAAACTGCCATCAGCGATGCAGAGCAGGCACTTGTAGATTATCCCACGCTTATATATGACGGACCTTTTTCTGACCATATACTACAGAAAGAGCCGGAAATGCTCAAGGGAAAAGAAGAGGTGTCAGAAGCTGCTGCCGCTGAGGCTGCGGCAAACTATTCGGGAATACCTGTTGAAAAGCTTAAACGTGGAGAAGATGAAAACGGCTCACTGGCTTCCTACACTTTCAGCAGTGAGGAAGACGGAGTGGTTATAAGCATAACCAAAAAGGGCGGATATCTTTCCTATATTCTGGGAAGCAGCTATGCGGGAGTATCAAAGCTTTCAGCGGAAGAAGCCATTGAAAGAGGTCTTAAATACCTTGAAAGTCATGGCATCAGCAATATGAAAGAAAGCTATTATTCAATAAACGACGGAATATGCACCGTAAACTTCGCTTATGTACAAGATGGTGTTATCTGCTATCCGGATCTTATAAAGGTCAGCGTTGCAATGGATACGGGCAAAATCATCTCCTTTGACGCAAGGGGATATCTCGTAAATCACTTTGCAAGAAGTGACGTTAAAACCCTTCTGACAGCGGAGAATGCAAAAAAATCCTTGAGCCCCTATCTTACGGTTAAAGATACAAAAACTGCGGTTATTCCCACCGATTCAGGCAGTGAGGTGCTTTGCTATGAATTCTGGTGTGAGGGAACAGGCAATGAGGAATTGCTTGTGTATATAAATGCAGTTACAGGCGAAGAGGAGAATATTTTCTTCCTGCTGTATAGCGATAACGGTATACTTGTAAGATAAAGTAAAAGGAAAACTAAAGAAAAAACAAAAAAACCTGCGCACACAGATTCCCGCCCCAAAAGCCGGAAACCTGTGTGCGCAGGCACTTTTCTGATTTCAGGAAAACCAGTCTTCAGCCACTTCGCCGAAATTACTTGGAAGAACGTTGTTTCGTGCCGCAGCTTCAAGAAAATCTACTGCCGCTTTTCTGCTATTTGTAAGACCGAAACAGAATGCCTTATTTTCCCCCGCTAAGCTTTGACTTATGACTCCCACTCCAAAACGTAACTGCGATACGCCGGAAATCAAAAGGCAATAAGATAAATTCCAGTTTTGAAAAGAAGCTGTCTGATGCCACTCGAGCTTCAATCAAATTTTCCTCCTCATCCTGACGGACGATATCCCTGTGTCCACTGGATGAAAACAACATTACGAACCTAATTATACCATTTTGGTAATTTTTGTCAATAAAAACAATCAAAAAAACTTACTTTGCTGTAATATGAGTATTGACAACAATGCATGATAAACATTAAAATATCTCTGGATAGGGCAAAACTTTTTCATCCGAACTGGTTTTTGCTCTTTTTTCGTTAAGCTGCTGCGTAATTCTTTGAAGATGATATGCAGTAACTTTATATAAATGGATATTATGATCTTTATCAGGGGGAATTGAAATTGGGAAGGTATACTAAGGAAGATATACTCAGATTGGCTAAAGAAAACGACGTTGCTTTTGTAAGGCTTCAGTTTACTGATATTCTCGGTACACTTAAAAATGTCGCTATAACTGTAAGTCAACTTGAGAGAGCACTGGACAATAAATGTATGGTTGACGGTTCTTCAATTGAAGGTTTTGTGCGCATTGAGGAGTCGGATATGTATCTTTATCCTGATTACGATTCCTTTGAAATTTTCCCGTGGGAGTCAAAGCACGGTAAAATTGCAAGACTTATCTGTGATGTACATCTTTCTGATGGCACACCTTTCAGCGGAGATCCGAGAAACGTTCTTAAGAGAGCTATTGAAAAGGCTGAAAAAATGGGATACACCTTTAAAGTTGGTCCCGAATGTGAATTTTTCCTTTTCCAGACTGATGAAGAGGGTAATCCTACAACTATTGCCAATGACAAGGGCGGTTACTTTGATTTAGGACCCATTGACCTTGGCGAAAGCTGCCGCAGAGACATCTGCCTTGCCCTTGAAGAAATGGGCTTTGAAATTGAGGCATCTCACCACGAGGTAGCTGAAGGTCAGCATGAAATTGACTTTAAGTATGACGATGCTCTTAAAACTGCTGATAATGTTATGACATTCAAATATGTTGTAAAGATCATGGCACAGCAGCATAAGCTTCATGCAACATTTATGCCTAAGCCTATTTATGGTATTGCCGGTTCCGGTATGCATACCAATATGTCACTTTTCAAAGACGGAAAGAATGTATTCTGCGATGAAAACGGACCTTACGGTCTCAGCAAAACCGCTCTTCACTTTATCGCAGGAATAATGGAGCATATTAAGAGCATTACAGCTATTGCAAACCCCATTGTCAACTCATATAAAAGACTTGTTCCCGGCTATGAGGCTCCGGTTTATATAGCATGGTCTGCTTCAAACAGAAGCTCACTTATCCGTGTTCCCACAGCAAGAGGCGCCGGAACAAGAGTTGAGCTCAGAAGCGCAGACCCTGCCTGCAACCCTTATCTTGAAATGGCTATTTGCCTTTTTGCAGGTCTTGATGGTATTGAGAGAGAGCTTATGCCACCCGAGTCAACAAGCCGCAACATTTACGATATGACTGCCGAAGAGAGAGCCGCTGACGGAATCGAAACTCTTCCCGCATCTCTTGAGGAAGCACTTCGTCACTTTAAGAAGAGTAAGTTCTCAAGAAACGCCCTTGGCGATCATGTTTATGAGAAGTATGCTGAGGCAAAGAGCGCTGAGTGGGAGCAGTACAGAACAAAGATTTCCCAGTGGGAGCTTGACAATTACCTTGTAAAATATTAATAGTATTATTAAGAAACTCTGTGCATTAACTTTAATGTGCAGAGTTTTTTTATTTACCATGAATCTAACAAAATCTACAAAATTTATCCATATCAGATGTGACATATTCTAATATGAGCGGTGTTGACTATTGTAAAATGTAGGTGTAAACTGTAATAGTTAACTGATTAACTATTAACCCGTTAACTATTAGAGGATAAGGGGACAAAAAAGTGAGTAATTATAAAATGGAAGTGGTAGGAAGATTAAATCAGCTTACTCTGCTTCACAGGATGAAAATCTACAAAGTGGCTAATGAAAGTGGAATCCATGCTGGACAAAAATTTATTCTTGATTATATTATCAGGAATGACCGCTGTACTCAAAAGGAAATTGCTGAAAAAATGCATGTTTCTCAGCCGTCAATTGCAATGAGCGTAAAGCGCATGGAAAAAGCTCAGCTGATTACCAGAACAGTAGATGAAAAAGATTCAAGGACTAACAGGCTTTCAGCAACCGAAAAGGGAGTTGAGCTTATGAACAAGTGCCGAAAAATCTTTGATTCGGTAGATGACGACTTGTTTGCGGGATTTACAAGCGAAGAGCTCCGAATATTAAAAGAGTATCTTGACCGCATGATAGTCAACATTTCAGGCAAGCAGTTCAGTCACGAAGATTTTTGCCGTCTTATTGCAGAGGAAAAACAGATTTTATCAAACGATAAAAAGGAGGAAAAACAATGATAAGAAAATTGATGCCTTTCCTTTCAAAGTATAAGCTGGCAGCAATTTTGGCTCCGCTTATGATGGTAGGCGAGGTTTTTGCAGAGGTAAGAATACCTATGCTTATGGCAACTATCGTTGATGAGTATATCCCGGTAGGCGATACTCAAAAGGTTATGGAAACAGGTCTTTTGATGATAGGCATGGCTCTTATGTCTCTTTGCTTCGGAGCAATGGGTTCTTACTTTTCATCAAAAGCGGCCATGGGCTTTGGTGCAGAGCTCAGAGGAGCGATGTTTTCAAAAATACAGGGATTTTCTTTTGCCAATGTTGATAAATTTAGCACAGCATCCCTTGTAACACGAATGACAACTGACGTTACAAGAATACAGATGGCTGTTGTTATGATTCTTCGTGTTTGCGTAAGAGCTCCCGTAATGTTTGTAAGCGCACTTACTATGGCATATGCTGTAAACAAGAGCCTCATAACTGTGCTTGTTTTTGCTATACCGGTGCTTGCAATAGGCATTGCAATTTTCATGTCAATGGCATATCCTCGCTTTATTCTTATGTTTAAAAAATACGATAAACTTAACGCCGTTGTACAGGAAAACCTTATTGCCATAAGAGCTGTCAAGGCATACGTCCGTGAGAAGTTTGAGAAGAGCAAGTTTGCAAAAGTTAATGATGAACTTATGGAGTTCTCAATCAAAGCGGAAAAGGTAATGATTTTCGGCGATCCCCTTATGATGATCGTTATGTTCTCCTGCATTATTTCCGTACTGTGGCTCGGAGGCAGACAGATTGTCTTCGGTCAGATGGAAGTCGGCGCACTTACAAGCTTTTTAACATATATCACTCAGATACTTATGTCACTGCTTATGGTTTCAATGGTCTTTGTCATGCTTGTAATGTCAAAGGCATCTGCGGCACGTATAGTTGAAGTCCTCGAAGAGGAAAGCAGCCTTAAAGATGGCGAAAAAATGCTCAGCGAGGTAAAGGACGGTTCCATTGAGTTTAAGAATGTAAGCTTCCGTTATAACGCCGATTCTGAAAGAGATGTACTTGAAAATATCAATCTTCAAATTAAATCCGGTGAAACCATAGGAATTATCGGAGGAACCGGTTCTTCAAAATCAACTCTTGTTCAGCTTATACCACGTCTTTATGACGTTACAGCCGGTCAAGTGCTTGTAGGCGGCGAGGATGTAAAAGATTATTCTCTTGAAGCTCTCAGAAACAGTGTTGCTATGGTGCTTCAGAAGAACGTTCTTTTCTCAGGTACAATCAGAGATAATCTTCGCTGGGGTGATGAAAACGCCACCGATGAAGAAATTGAAGCAGCCTGTAAAGCGGCTCAGGCTCATGAGTTTATCACTTCATTCCCGGACGGTTATGATACTGACTTAGGTCAGGGCGGCGTCAATGTATCCGGCGGACAGAAGCAGCGTCTTTGCATAGCGAGAGCTCTGCTTAAAAAGCCAAAGATCATAATCCTTGACGACAGCACCAGCGCCGTAGATACTGCTACTGATGCTAAAATCCGTCAGGCATTCCGTGAAAACTTCGGTCACATCACAGCAATCATAATTGCTCAACGAGTTACTTCAATAATGGATGCAGACCGCATAATTGTTCTTGAAGACGGAAAGATAAACGGTTTCGGAACTCATGAGGAGCTTCTGAAAAACAATGAGATATACAGTCAGATTTACTATTCACAGCAGAAGGGAGTTGAAGAATAATGGCAGGACCTATGAGAGGCGGCCCCGGCGGAAGACCGGGCGGATTTCAGAAACCCAAAAATCTTAAAATTACTATAAAGAGACTTGCAAAATATCTTGAAAAACATAAGCTTCTGCTGTTTCTTGTAATGCTCTTTGTGCTTTTGAGCACCCTTGGCAATGTTGCAGGCACATATATGCTTGAGCCCATAATCGACGATTATATTACGCCCCTTATCGGCACTAACCCGTCAGGAGCAGATTTTCTTCCTCTTATAAAAATGCTTGCATTTATGGCTTGCATTTATGCTGTGGCATCTCTTTCATCTTTTGCTTACAGAAGAATTATGCTCTATGTTTCCCAGAAAACCCTGAACGAAATAAGGGGCGATCTGTTTAACCACATGGAAGACCTTTCACTGAAATATTTTGATACACACACCCACGGCGAACTTATGAGCCGCTATACAAACGATGCGGATACGCTTCGTGAAGCTCTTTCAAACGGTGTTGTGCAGCTATTTTCTTCAACAGTAAGCGTAGTAAGTACGTTTATTATGATGCTTGTTATCAGTCCCATTCTTACAATCTTTATAGTGCTTATGCTTATTGTTATGCTTTTCTGCGTAAAGAAGATCGGTGGAAAGAGTGCAAAATACTTTAAAAAGCAGCAGAATGCATTGGGTGCAGCAAACGGATATATTGAAGAGCTTATTGAGGGACAAAAAGTAGTTAAGGTTTTCTGCCATGAAAAAGAGGCAGAGGCGGAGTTCAATGTACTTAACGAAGATCTTCGTCATGTGGCTACAAAGGCGAACACCTATGCAAGCGTTATCATGCCTATTATGGGTAACCTTTCTTATGTAAACTATGCTATAACTACAACAGCAGGCGCATTTCTTGTAATCGGCGGAATGCTCAAAGTTGGTTCCGTTGCAGCATTCCTTCAGTATACAAGGAGCTTTTCACAGCCCATA
>UQGM01000049.1 GCA_900540535.1 uncultured Oscillospiraceae bacterium
CATCCATAGTAGCCATGCTGCCGTCGTGGAAATAAGGAGCGGTCAGTTCGATATTCCTCAGACCGGGCACTTTGAAGCGGTGGCGGTCACGTTCTATTTGAGTCTGTTTGAAGCGGCCGTTGTCTTCTTCAGTCATTTCTGCCTGTCGATCGGCAAAGTAATCGTGCTGTACACCTATCAGTTCATAAGATTTCCCTCCCAGGATTTCTCCTACATGGCAGGTTGCGCAATCATACTTCTTGAAAAGTTCGTATCCGGCGATTTCGTTTTCGGTGATTGCATCTTTTTGTCCTTTCAGATAGCGGTCGAAGCGTGAGTTGGGAGTCAACAAAGTCTTTTCAAACTCCTGAATGGCGTCTGTGATATTCTTCTCACTCAATCCGTCGGCATACACTTCGTTGAATGCGGATACGAAATCTTTGTCTTCAGCCAATTTATCGATAATCTGGTCGAATGATTCGCAAGCCATTTCCACCGGATTCAACGGAGGACCGGCAGCTTGTTCGGCAAGAGTTTCGGCACGGCCATCCCAGAATTGAACGAAATTGTATGCGGCGTTGTATACTGTCGGGGCATTGACGCCACCAAACTGTCCGCCTACACCTTCGGAATATTGTTTGTTGTCCACGCCGCCTGTATCCAACCCGTGGCAACTGGCACATGATACGGTATTGTCAGCAGATAAACGTGTGTCATGATACAACAAATTACCCAGAACGACTTTGCGTACATCCACTGCGATAGAATCGGCAATGGGACGAATGGGTTCGTTGGCAAATTCCGGTGCTACTGTAATGTCCGTATACATTCCCATACGGTGACTTTTTACCCAGTTCAGTGCGACTTCCTTTTTTGCGTCATTGAAGGAAGCCCCCCAATGCACAAGGTAATATTTTGCCTGGGGCATTTTTCCGTCGAGGATCACTTTTTCTATTTTGGCCAGGTCTGCCGGATTGAGGGGCTGTCCTGCTTCCAGATCTGCCTCCATTTGGGTCATGGCGAAGGCACGGTATGCCTTGCTGACGTCTTCCATTACAATTTTTCCGGCCACAGGCATGCTTGCATAGAACGGTAGGTCCGGTGTTGAGGTATGACATCTCAAACATCCTGCATCCGTAATAATCTGCTGCATCTGCGCATTTGCTTCCAGATCGGCAGAAGGTACGCGGTGCATAAGTCGATAAGTGACTGCTAATGCCGCTACCACTACCAACAGTGCCACAATTAGTTTTGTACTTTTCTTCATTTCACATTTGTTTTTTTAGATTAGTTATTACGATTATATAAGTGTACGCTTTGTTGAGCCGCCGGTAAATAATTTACTCCGTACCAGCACATCTGCAAAGCCAGGAAGGACATGATGAGCAACACATAAAGCGTTTTCCGTCCCGTTTTCCGAAAAAGACGGAGGTGTACGTAAAGTAAATACCCTGCCCAAGTGATGACTGCCCAAGTCTCTTTCGGATCCCAGCTCCAATAGTTTCCCCATGCTTCTTTTGCCCAAAGGGAACCTAGCAGCATACCAATGGAGAGGAATGCTATTCCCGCATAAACCAAATTGTCGGCTGTGTGCAAGTATTCTTCCTTATGGCGGAACAACCCGGTCAATGCGATTATAAAAGCACAGCCCAATACAGAGTAAGAGAACATATATACGGTGACATGGGGAATGAACCATATGCTTTGCAGAGCCGGCATTAGTGACTGGTCGTGTATCTCGGGTTTCATCAGATTGATAATGACAAAGACTGTGGCGAGCAGTGCCGAGAAAGAAAGAATCCAACGATACTGCCATCTGATATAAGTCAGTAGTCCGGCTATGCCCATGAAGAAAGAGTACCACAAACGGGTTTCCCCCATAGTGCGTAACGGAGGACGTTGCAGGAAGAGCCATAATCCGGTAATGAATACGGCCAGAACGATAATTCCGCCTGACGTAAAACCGATTGCTGTCTTACTTCTCGTTGACGAGCGAAGGGCAAATACTGCTCCTATCAGCCATAAGCAGATAGATACTGCTGCAAATACATAGAAATTATCCCAGTTTATCATCTGTTTTAGGTCCGTTAATGAATAGAAGAATAGCTCCCGCAAGCATCATCAGGATACCTGCTACTATTATATATTTCCAGGGTTGCTTTACTACCTGCAAGATGCAGTACTCACTCTCGTTGCCTTTCGTTACGTCATAGCCGGTGAGGTAAATATCTTCTCCCAACCGATAGGCGTATGGGTGATTGACCTCAAGCAATGCTTTTTCATTTCCCAGACGTACATTGGCGGCAAAGCGGGAAGGACGCCCGTTCGGGTAGTATTCTACGGCAAAAGAGTTGAGTTCGATTTCATAATCCAAATAATGCGATGCACCGTTCATGTCGAATGCTTCGCGTGATGGCTCACCTTTATATATAGGTATACGTAAAGTCTGTGTGTCACTGCTTCCTAGAAAACCGGCAAATAGAGCCAGCCATAGCCCCGCGTGATTCAGGATGAATCTCCAACGTGCCTGTTTGCGGTAATGATAGGCGTGAATGGTAATCATTGCCAGGTTACTTAATAAGAAGGCTTTGATCCCAAGGACAGCGAAAAAGTTGTGCCGATGCTTGATTTTATCAAGGTGGAGCTTCGCTATGTAGATGGGGAGCAGAGAGTCTTTTTAAACGGCGAGGATGTCTCAGAGGATATAAGACTTCCCGAAGTTTCAATGGCAGCTTCCGGAGTTTCGGCAATTCCGGCGGTAAGGGCTTTCCTTTTTGATTTGCAGAGAAATATTGCAGCAGAAAGTAATTGCCTTATGGACGGCAGGGATATAGGCACTGTGGTTCTCCCCGATGCCGATGTTAAAATATTCCTCACGGCTTCTCCTGAGGTAAGAGCTGAGAGAAGACAGAAGCAGCTTAAAGAAAAGGGTATAGATGAGCCTTACGAAAACATTTTATCCGATATTATCAAAAGGGATTACGATGATTCCCACCGTGAAACAGCTCCCCTTAAACAGGCGGAGGATGCCGTGCTGGTTGTGACGGATAATCTGGATTTTGACGGTTCAGTACAGGCGGTTATAGATATTATCAAAGAAAAAACACAGGCAAGGCAGGAAAAGTAATGAAAGATTTTGATTATTCAAAGGTAAGAAACTATAAGCTTTATCCCTTCCTTATGCCCTTGGCAAAGGTAGTGGTAAAGGCTATGTACAGAGTAGAGTACATAGGACTTGAAAACGTTCCCAAAGAGGGCGGATATGTAGTTGCAAGTAACCACGTAAGCTTTTTCGATCCGGTTATTATCGGAGCAAGCGGAATGAGAAGAGTTCACTGCATGGGAAAGGTCGAGCTTTTTGAAAAGCCCCTTCTCGGCTGGCTGCTTGTGCATCTCAATGCATTCCCCGTTAAAAGAGGACAGAGTGATAAATCCGCAGTGGAGTATGCAATTGACTGTGTAAAGCAGGGGGAGAATATCGGAATTTTCCCTGAGGGAACAAGAGCCAAGGATTATAAACCCGGTCAGGGCAAGGCAGGCGTAGCTCTTATTTCAAAGGCGACAGGAGCCGATATTATACCCGTTGCAATTTACAGCGGCGGAAAGAAGCTTTCTCCCTTTAAAACCAAAGTTGTTGTACGTTTCGGTGAAGTCATAAAGTATGAGGATTTAGGTCTTACAAAGGGAACATCCTCAGAGCTTCGTGAGGCTACAAGAAAGATTATGGCAAAGATAACCGAGCTTTGGGAGGAAGAGGATTGCAAATAAAGGTTGCAAAAACCGCAGGCTTCTGTTTCGGAGTCAACAGAGCGGTTGATATGATATATAAAATGCTTGCAGACGGCAAAAAGGTAGCGACTCTGGGACCCATTATACATAATGACAGCGTTGTAAACGACCTTAAAAGCAAGGGCGCTGTGATTTGTTCGAGTCCCGAGGAGGTGCCGGAAGAATGCACACTTGTAATAAGAACTCACGGCGTCGGTGAGGATATAATAAAGCGTGCCGAAAAGTGCTCCGGCGGATACGTTAACGCTACCTGTCCTTTTGTGCAGAAAATTCACAAAATCGTAAAGAGTGAAAGCGAAAAAGGGAATATAATTTTAATTGCAGGCGACGATAAACATCCGGAAGTCGAGGGCATAAAAGGTCACTGTGTTGCCGATGCATTTGTGTTCAGCGACTGTGAGCATCTTGATAAAATTATGGAAGAGCATCCGGAATTTGCCGAAAAAGCAGTTTCTGTGGTATCTCAAACCACTTTTAGTGTTAAAGAATGGCAAAAATGCGTAAAAAAAATAAAATTGGTATATACAAATGCCGTTGTTTTTGATACAATATGTAATGCGACTGAAGAAAGACAGGCTGAGGCTGCACAGCTTTCCAAAGAGTGCGATCTGATGATTGTAGTCGGCGGAAGAGCAAGCTCAAATACGGCAAAGCTTGTAAAAGTGTGTTCGGCAAACTGTAAGACATATCACGTTGAAACCGCTGATGAATTAAAGTCGCTGGAGTTTGCAGGATTTGAAAAAATCGGCGTTACTGCGGGTGCATCCACACCTGCGTGCATTATAAAGGAGGTACTTCAAACCATGTCCGAAATCTTAGAAAACAAAGAAGTCATCGAAGCAGATGCTGAAAATAAAAAGGAGGAAGCCGTATCAATGGATGAGATGAGTTTCTCTGAGGCTCTTGAAGAGTCCCTGAAGAATCTTACAACCGACCAGACCGTTAAGGGTGAAGTTGTCGGAATCTCTCCCAACGAGGTACAGGTTGATATCGGCAGAAAGCATGCTGGCTATGTTCCGCTCAGCGAGCTTACAAACGATCCCAGCCTTTCACCTGAGGATGTTGTTAAGGTTGGCGATGTTATCGACCTTATCATCATGAAGACAAACGATGCAGAAGGCACCGTTATGCTTTCAAAGCGCCGTTATGACGCTATCAAGGCTTGGGACGATGTTGTAAAGGCAAGCGAAGAGGGCACAATACTTGAGGGTACAGTAACTGACGTTATTAAGGGCGGCGTTCTTGTAGTAACAGGCGCACTTCGTGTATTTGTTCCCGCATCACTTGCAACTGCTTCAAGAGGCGAGCCCCTTGAGAATCTTCTCAAGACAAAGGTACGCTTCAAGGTAATCGAAGTAAACAAGCAGCGCAGACGTGCTGTCGGTTCAATCAGAGCTGTCCTTAAGGAAGAGCGCAAGGCTGCTGAGGAAGCTTTCTGGGCAGACGCTGAAGAGGGACGCACATACACAGGTACTGTTAAGTCTCTTACATCCTACGGCGCATTCGTAGACATCGGCGGTGTTGACGGTATGATTCACATCTCCGAGCTTTCATGGAACCGCATTAAGCATCCTTCAGAGGTTGTAAATGTCGGAGATACAGTTGAAGTTTACATCAAGGCTCTTGACAGAGAGAACAAGAAGATTTCTCTCGGTTACAAGAAGGTTGAGGACAATCCCTGGGAGATCCTTCGCCGTGACTATCCCGTTGGCACAGTTGTTGACGCTAAGATCGTCGGCATCACAGCTTTCGGCGCATTTGCACAGGTTATCCCCGGTATTGACGGACTTATCCACATTTCTCAGCTCTCAACAGAGCATGTTGAGAAGCCACAGGATGTTGTTAAGGGCGGCGATGTTGTTAAGGTTAAGATCACAAACATCGACTTTGACAAGAAGCGTGTAAGCCTTTCAATGAAAGAGGCTATGGCTCCCGCTGAGGAAGCAGCAGAAGAGGCAACAGACGCTGAATAATTAATAGGCAAATTAAAAATTAAAGAGCTGTCCGAAAGGACAGCTCTTTTGCTGTATTACGGTGAATTATACTATCAAGTGCAACACTTTAGAGAAATAAAAAGAAGTTCATACAGAAACCTGGTAGAATAGAGTTACCACACAACTAAACCACAGGGAGGGAACTGTATGAACTACCATCATCTTAGCATAGAAGAGCGTAGTTGTATACGGAAATATTACATGGATGGGTTAAGTTACCGGAAAATCGCCCTGCTGATAGGAAGAAATGTCAGTACGGTGTCACGAGAGATTCGGCGAAACTGCACCCATATGTACGATATTCCAACCTACTACCCGCACACAGCGCAGAAAAAGTACCTACTGCGTCGTTCTTACTGCCATCGTGGAATGTTCCATTCTCAGGAGGTAATTGACTACATAGAGGAAAAGCTGCGGGCAACTTGGTCGCCGGAGCAGATCGCTTGCACACCATGTCCATTAAAAATTCCCAGCTGGCGCACCATTTACCGCTGGATTTATGAGAAATACCTGGTAAATGGCAACTTGAAAGTGTTGCGCCGCAAAGGAAAAAGCCATGGAAGAAAAGAAACCCGAGGCAAATACAGCAAGGGAAAGTCGATTCGAAAGCGGGACAAATCGGTATACAGCCGTCAGGAAGCTGGACATTGGGAAGCGGATACGGTAGTGAGTGGTCAAGGCAAGAGCAAGGCCTGCTTTGCCACCTTGGCAGAACGTAAAACTCGATTTTACATTGCTGTCAAGATGCCTGACAGAAGAGCAGAGACCCTGGAAAACACAATTGTTTCGGTGTTGTCTGCCTTTCCTTCTCAGTTGGTTAAGACTATTACCTGTGACCGCGGTACAGAATTTGCAAACTGGCGCCGAATTGAGGAGCGCCTCCATTGTGACGTGTATTTTGCTGATCCGTATTGTGCCTGGCAGAAAGGGACAAATGAAAATCTGAACGGCCTGCTTAGAGAGTTTTATCCCAAAGGCAGAAACCTTTCCCGGGTTGCTCCTGCTACACTAAAACGAAACCTGGCGTTGATTAACGCCAGGCCTCGCAAGGTTCTTAACTTCCATTCTGCACAGGAATTATGGGACTTCGAACTCAACTCCTGTTGCACTTAGTTTGACAATTCACTATTACACAATACTATTGAAATGATTTCCTGCAAAAACACCTCTATGGTTTTATGCTTTGCCGCAGAGGTGTTTAATTTTATTTTTGCTTATTCAGAGATTTCAGATTTGCAAATAACTTATTTTACAATTCCCTTTTTGTACATAAGATGAGCTGAAAGCATAGAAACTACAACTCCTACGGGAATAAGTATACCTACTGAAAGATCGCCTTTGAACATAAGTATAAGGCAGATCGCCGCAAGAGGAATAACAGTGAGCTTATAATGCTTTGCAAAATAGCTCATACCTAAAGCGCCGAACAGTGCAGGAACTACCTGACTGAATGCGGGGGCAAAAGGAGAATCAGGGTCAGTGATGTAGGGAAGAACGGGGCTGAAAAGAAGTACTCCAGCCGCTACAACAAGGGTTGTTACAATGGAAGATGTCGCAGCAGCAATTGTTGAGAGGATTTCTCCCTCATCGCTGTTAGCTCTTATATTTGCCGTATCAAGAGCTGAGAGGACACAGGGAAGCTTTAAGTTGTTAATATTACCGGTAATAAAGCTTATGTATGTGGCTCCCGAGCCGAGAAGAGGAGTATAGGTCATAACCTCAATAACAGCCGTAGGATAAAAGAGAAGTGCAATGGGAGCAAGACCTTTTAAAACTACCGTTGCAGAGGGGAAAGCATTATAGTATATGCTTATTGACAGAGGAATCATGATAAACATGAACAGTGCTGTTATGACCCAGAATCTGCCGTAAAAGTGAGTTCTGTCGTTATATTTATCCATTTTAACCCCTCCATTCGAGCCATACAATGTCTGTGGGAAGTACCTGAGCCAAAAGCATTACAACTCCCATGGCAATGAACATGGAAAACGGCATTGCAAGGGACTGAAGCCACTTAATTTCCTTTTTCTTCTGTATCTGCATGAAAACAAGCATTATAGCCATTGAAACAACAAGGGCAGTTATTGAAAGAATACCTGCTCCGTCACCAAGGACAGCTTTATCGCCCTGACCTACAATTGCTCTGCCCACAAATGCGCAGATAAGTCCGATAAATGCGGCTGCACTCATAACGTCAGCCCATGCAGCGTTTTTGTTTACCGCTTTTCCGATGCCCTTTTGTACTTTCTTGAGAGCAAAGGGGATGATTACCAAAGGCATTATAGAGCCGAGAGTCATAACCCATGCAGCGGCTGAAAATCCCAAAGGAGAATCTATTTCCGTTGCAAGTCCTCCGGTATAGCCGAGAGCCTCAATTGCCGATTCTGCGGCAGGAACCTCATAAGAAATAGCACCTATAACTGTGAGCCTTATCCATGGGAGAACAATTCCCAAAGCTCCCGAAAGGGTAAGGACGGTTGCTACTATTGAGATAGCCGGGGCGATGCTGAAAAGTGCCGATTGAGTAACGGCGGAACGCATTGCTTCGACTGAAAGGCCGATTTTCTTTCCCTGTTTCCATGCTCTTATAAGGAAAAAGAGGGACTGGGCAATGACGAATAAAACTACAATTCCGCCAAGGATATACATAAATCCACTTTCTTTAAAATCCATATTTTCGCCTACTTTCCGCTCATAATTCTCATATATCGTTTAAAGAAGGTTATTCCCTGTTTGAGCTGTGCAATGGGAATTCTTTCATTTGTGGAATGTGTTGTAAGAAGTAAAGCAGTGTCAATTGTAAAGGGAGCAAAACGATAAATGTTTTCGCATACATTTTCATAGTTATATGCGTCTGTTCCGCCCATGACAAGATAAGGAGCAACGATATTCTTTTCGTCAATGGCAACTGCAAGACGGCTTATGGTTTCAAAAGCTCTTGTGTCGGTGGGTGAGACAAGACTGGGTTCTTTGCCCTTTATAAATTCGATTTCAACATCGTCGCCGCCCATATATTTTTCAATATGCTTCTTTACGTCTTCTATTGTTTCACCGGGCATGATTCGGAAATTAACCGTAACACTTGCCTTTTGCGGAAGAACGTTGGCGGCAGGAGAACCGCTTGCCATGGTAACTGCTGTGGTGGTACGCACAAGAGATGCAGCCGGCGGGAATTTTGTCATTATTTTAAGAAGCAGCGGCTTTAAAAGCCAGAGGTTACAGAAAATTACTCTGCCTATGTATGCGGTGCGTTTTCCGATGCTTGTGAAGAGATTATATACAAAGGGAAGTATTTTACCTTTAAACTGATGCTTTTCAAGGTTAATAACCTTTTTGGATAAAATACCCAGTGCAGTATGTTCCGGAGGCTGTGAAGAATGTCCGCCCTTAGCTTTAACGGTGATTTTAAAATCAACATATCCCTTTTCTGCAACGCCGACACCTGCAAGGTTTGCGTCAAGGAGTCCCTTTACTTTGGCTGAAAGCATTGCTCCGCCTTCATCAATAACGCTGTCAAGGTGAACTCCACGCCTTTCGAGTTCTTTGGCCAGTTCCTTGGCTCCGTTGTTTCCTCCGGAAACAACCTCCTCGTTGTGACCGAGGCATAAATATATTGTCCTTACAGGCTGATATCCTTCTTCAAGAAGGGTTTCGGCGCTTTCCATAAGACAGATGAGATGGTTTTTCATGTCAAGTGCGCCTCTGCCCCAGACGAACTCACCGTCGTTATAACCTTCAAAGGCAGGATGCGTCCAGTCGTCATAAGTTCCTTCGCTTACGGGAACAACGTCCTGATGAGCTAAAAATGCAATGGGGTCAAGTGAATCATCAGTGCCCTGCCATTTATAGAGCAGGCTTGCTTTTGATATTTTGGTGATTTCCATTGTGCTGTGTACTTTGGGATAAGCTTTTCTTAAAAAAGCATGGAAGCGTTCAAATTCGTTCCAGTCAGTAAGACTTTCATCCTCGTGTGAAACGGTTTTGATTTTAATAGCTTCGCTGAGATTATCTGCAGCTCTCTTTTCGTTTACTGTTTCTTCGGGGAATTCTTCTTTTTTTACCGGAGGAGCTTTGAAAAAAATTGCCCGAATAAGGGTTATCAGGATAAAAACAGCTAACAGAATTAAAATTGAGTACAAAAATGTCATAATTACCCATCCTTTCACGCTAAATTATGTCATAAATGTACTATGTTTGTCAATTTAATATTCCATAAAAATCAAAAAAGCCGATGCGTTTTATTCCGCTGTAATAATGCGATGGATTTTTTGTAACTATTTTAAATTGTTGTCTACCTATTTTGGCAGGATTTCTAAAAAGTGCGTTTTTTTGATTGGATTTATAATTGACTGTGGCTTTATGCATATGTTATAGTAAAAACACTTAACATAGCACCGTTTATGTGCGAATTACTAAGAGAATAGGAGAACGGACATGACAAAAGCAAAGAAAAAGAAAATCGCTATTGGCGTGATATCAGGATTTTTGGCTTTGGTTTTGGTAATTGCCTTTATTCTGTGTTTCCCGCTTTTCGGAAAAAAGCATGTGCAGGTTTGGGCGGCAAGTGATGAATTTGATATAAACTCAATTCAGACCGTTGAGAAAAATCCCGATGAGGAATTTAAGATTCTTCAGCTTACAGATCTGCAGCTTTGGGCAAATCTTTCCGATAATAAGAAAGCTTTGGAAGAAGTCGGTGCTCTTATTGAGAAGACATCTCCCGATCTTATTGTGCTTACAGGCGACAATGTATCTGGTCTTACAACAAACTTCTTGACAAGACAGGTTATAAAATGCTTTGAGAGTCATAAGATCCCATGGGCAACAGTATTCGGAAATCACGATTCAGAAGGTAAGGCAACTCTTAACTGGCAGGGTGACAGATACGAAGAAGCTGAGTACTGTCTTTTTGAGAAAGGTCCTTCAAATCTTTATGGTGTGGGCAACTACGTTGTAAATATTACTGAGAATGGAAAAGTAATTCAGTCGCTGTTCATGATGGATAACGGAAGATATTATGATTACGGCGGAGAAACCGGAAAAAGAGAGATCTACATGGGTTATGAGCAGATGGCTTGGTACGAGTGGAATGTAAAGGGTATTGCCGAAAATGAAGGCAAGACAGTTCCTTCAATGGTATTTACTCATTTCGCACTTCCTCAGACAAGAACTGCTATTGAAGAGCTGGCAGAAGTCGAAGAGATTGTAGTTGATGGCGAGAAGACTCAGAGATATGTAGTACCTGAAAAATATGGTTTTGGTATCTGTGCATATCTTCCCGGAGCAGCTCCTGTTGATTCATGATTTTTTGATCTGTGTAAAGAGCTTGGTTCAACAAAGTATTTCTTCTTTGGCCATGACCATGAAAATAATGCTTCAATTACATATGACGGAATGACAATGACCTATGGTCTTAAAACAGGACCTTCACCGGCTCCCTGGAACAGTGCAGTGGAATACGGCGGAACTCTTATTATCATGGGAAATGCAGCGGACAATTACAAAGTATTGATTGAGCATATTGTAGAGGAAAAGGCAGAATAAGTCTGTGCTCTGAGCTGCAAATTTAAAGACAGCAAAGTATCTGCGAAAGTATCAAAGCAGTATGCAGAGCTGTTTGATAATAAAAATCAACTTTTATG
Source organism: uncultured Oscillospiraceae bacterium (assembly GCA_900540535.1). GTDB lineage: Bacteria > Bacillota > Clostridia > Oscillospirales > Acutalibacteraceae > UMGS263. The sequence continues at coordinate 11,405 of UQGM01000049.1, forward strand.
CAAAACAAAATCCCCGGCGGATTAACTCCGTCGGGGATTTCCTTGTAATGTATCAAATTTAAAGAACTTCACCGTTTAAAACATCTGTAAGCCAGGTGTAAATGTCTCCGAAAATCTTTACTCTGTCATCTTCGTTGAGAATTTCATGTCTGTTGTCAGGGTAGAGTATAACCTCCGGATTATGACCGGCACGCATAAGCTTGTCGCATACGCTTATAATTGATCTGCCGTTTGCGCCTACCGGATCTCTTGCGCCGGAAATCATCATAATGGGAAGTCCTACGGGGATCTGCTCCGGCCACTGGGATGTGCTGCATTCGCTTGCAAGCATCAGCATATCTCTTACCAGAGAATAAGTCATTACGAAACCGCAGTATGGATCGCAGATATATTTTTCGACGTTTTCGGGATTTTTGCTCAGCCAGTCGTAATCGGTTCTGCTTTCGGAAGCAAACTGACGGTTCATAATAACGTTGAATTTGTGACTGAGAGCAGTTGCAGGAGTAGCTGCACCGAATTTTTCTGTAAGTGCCTTTACAGGACCTTCAGCTACTGAAATAAGCTGTGGGAAATCTCCTGTTCCGCAGAAGATAACGCCGGAGAGTTCATCGCCGAATTTAGCCGCATAATTTCTTGCACAGAATGAACCCATGCTGTGACCGAACAGAATATAAGGCAGATCGGGATACTTTTTCTTCATTATCTTAGTGAGTATGTGCATATCGTCCACCATTCTGATGTGGCCGTTATGTTCGCATGTATAGCCGAGCTTTTCAAGGCTTTCGGCTGATTTTCCATGGCCGAGATGATCATTTCCGCAAGCAATGAATCCTTTTTCAGCAAGGAATCTTGCAAATTCGTCGTAGCGTTCAATGTGTTCGCATACTCCGTGGGCGATCTGGAAAATCGCTTTTGGAATCTGTTCTTTGTCCTGCCAGATAAGGCAGCGGATTTTATTTGTGCCGGTTGAAGAATTAAAATAAGCTTCTTTCACGGTAATAGCCATTTTCTTACCTCCTTGTATGTGATATGCATAGCATATTTTGTACTTACCTGCACATTATACATTATTTTTATGAAAATATCATTAACAATAGTGAAAAAGAGTAGAAAATATGTGAAATCAGATTTTCATCGTTTTCTGCATTTAAATGCCATAATAGAATTTGGAAATATAAATTATATTCACCGCACAGATTTTCATTTTAATTTTATAAAAATAAAAGACCGTCGTTTGCTTTTCAGTACGACGGTCTTTCAGTCAGTGAATTTTACAATATCATTAGGTGTGCACTCTAAAATCCTGCATAGCTTTTCCATAGTTAAAAGCGTGATGTTTTTATTCTTTTTAAGGGAATCAAGCGTTTTGTTGTCAATGCCGCTTTTAAGCAGCTGATACTGCGTAATTCCTTTATCGGCCATTGTTCTCCATAGGGGAGTGTAATCAATAATAGCTAATGCCTCCTTTTGGTTAATTCATTCACCGTCGGGATAAAATTCAATCCCTGTTTTGTACTTTTCCTCCTTGATTTTACCATTGGTTCACCCTTACATCAAGCAAAAACCCATTAAACCCTGTGAAAATCCACTATATAAAATAAAACTATATTATTTTCAGTAATATGTTGATTTTTTTTCTGCATTAGTCTATAATAAAACACAGATCATCGAACATTTGTACTTTAAGACTTTGGAGGATTATATATGCTCGACAAAAAGAAAGCACTTGAAACGGCGCTGAGCCAGATTGAAAAACAGTACGGTAAAGGTGCGGTAATGCGCCTTGGACAGAATAAAGCAATGAACGTTGAGGCAATTTCAACGGGTTCAATTGCCCTTGACGCCGCAACAGGAATAGGCGGACTTCCCAGAGGAAGAATTATCGAAATATACGGTCCCGAATCTTCAGGTAAAACAACACTTGCCCTCCATGTTGTGGCAGAGGCACAGAAGCTTGGCGGAGAGGCAGCTTTCGTTGACGCAGAGCATGCTCTTGATCCTCATTATGCTGCAAATCTGGGCGTTGATGTTGAGTCATTGCTTGTTTCCCAGCCCGATAACGGCGAACAGGCTTTGGAGATTACAGAAGCTCTTGCACGTTCAGGAGCTATTGATGTGCTTGTAGTTGACTCCGTTGCAGCCCTTGTTCCGAGAGCTGAAATCGAAGGAGATATGGGTGATTCTCATGTGGGACTTCAGGCAAGACTTATGTCACAGGCTCTCAGAAAGCTTGCAGGCGCTATTGCGAAGTCAAACTGTCTTGTAATCTTTATTAACCAGCTTCGTGAGAAGATCGGCGTTGTCTACGGTAACCCTGAGACAACCACCGGCGGACGTGCCCTTAAATTCTATGCTTCAATGCGTATTGATGTAAGAAAAATTGAACAGCTCAAAGCAACCGGCAATGAGTTTGTAGGTTCAAGAACAAGGGCAAAGATTGTTAAAAATAAGGTCGCTCCGCCCTTTAAGGATGCAGAGTTTGACATTATGTACGGCAGAGGAATTTCAAAAGAGGGCGAAATTCTCGACCTTGCAGTTAAATACAATATTATAAATAAGAGCGGCGCATGGTTCTCCTATAATGAAATGCGTCTGGGTCAGGGCAGAGATAATGTAAAAGAGCTTCTCCGTTCAAAGCCCGAGATGATGGAGGAGATTAAGGAAAAGCTTACTGCTGCAATGAAGCCCGATGATTTTACAGTGGATAAAACAGGTGTAGCAGCACGAAAGGCAGCGGCAGCAGAAGCAGCTGAGACAGGCGCAAAGGCTGAAACAGCAAAGGCAAAGCCCATAAGCAGAGCAGCAGCAAGGGCAAAGCTTGATATAATCGTTGACGAGGATGACTGAGTTTGATACTTACCGCACAAAAGGGAAAGGGTAAAAAAATACATATTCTCATTGACGGTGAGTATGTTTTTACAACTGATGACGAGTTCTGGTTTACCAGCGGAATGAAGTCCGGAATGAAGCTGACAGATGAAGAGTTTGCTGAGTTTAAAGAGCGTGCCGATTACCGTTTCGGCATGAATAAGGCAATAGATCTGCTTTCAAGGAGGGACTATTCATCCGCTGAGCTTAACCGCAAACTGTGCGAAAAAATTTCTCCGGAAGTTGCTGCGCAGGTTATGGAGCGAGTAGAGGAGCTGAGTCTTATTGACGATGAAGCCTATGCGATAAAAATGGCTGAATATTATCAGCAGTCAAAGGGCATGGGCAAGAAAGGCATAAAAAATCAGCTTTACCGCCGAGGCATTGACAGCGATATTATAGAGCGTACTCTTGAAAATCTTCAGGGCGATGAAAAAATGTCCGCTGTTGCGCTCATAAGAAAAAAGTATTATAATAGTTTGACAGATGAAAAGGGCCGAAAAAGAGTGTTTTCAGCCCTTGTTCGTCTTGGTTACAGCTATTCCGATATAAGAAGCGCAATGAGCGAATGTGCGCAGGATATTGATTTTTATTGCGAGGATTAAATTATGAGTAAAAGTCATCATGAAGAAAAGAAAAAGGTTGGCATGATTTCACTGGGCTGTCCTAAGAATCAGGTGGATGCCGAAATAATGCTTTCCAAAATATCAGATAAGTATGAGATTGTTGACGACGCATACGAAGCAGATGTAGTTATAGTCAACACCTGCGGGTTTATTGCCGATGCAAAGCAGGAGGCAATAGATACAATTCTTGAAATGACGGAGCTTAAAGGTGAAGGCAGTGTAAAGCACGTTGTGGTTACAGGATGCCTTGCTGAAAGATACCGTGACGAAATTAAAAAGGAAATTCCCAAAGTTGATGCCGTTGTTGGAATCGGTGCCAATAAAGATATCTGCGATATTCTCGACAGAGTTTTTGAGGAGGAAGAGGTAAGCGAATATCCTCCCAAAAAGGAGCTTCCTCTTGATGGGGAAAGAATCCTTACAACACCCCCTTATACTGCTTATATAAAAATCTCTGAGGGCTGTTCAAACTGCTGCACTTACTGTGCAATTCCCTCAATCAGAGGACCTTTCAGAAGCAGAACTATTGAGAGCATTGTTGAGGAAGCCAAAACCCTTGCAGAAAACGGAGTTAAAGAACTTGTTGTCGTCGCACAGGATACCACACGATACGGCGAGGATCTCTATGGAGAAAACAGGCTCTGCGACCTTTTAAAGGAGCTTTGCAAGATTGAATCACTTGTATGGATAAGACTTCTCTACTGTTATCCCGACCGCATTACCGATGAGCTTCTTGAGACGATTGCTGAAAATGAAAAGATACTTAATTATATAGATCTGCCCCTCCAGCACTGTAACGGAAAGATTCTTTCCGCCATGAACAGAACCGGGGACAGAGAATCCCTTACAGCTCTCATAAAGAAGATAAGGGAAAAAATCCCCGATGTTGTAATCAGAACAACATTTATAACCGGCTTCCCCGGTGAGGGAGAAGAGGAATTTGAAGACCTTGCCGAATTTATAAATGAGATTGAGTTTGAGCGTCTGGGCTGCTTTGCCTATTCTGCGGAAGAGGGCACAAAGGCGGCAGAGCTTTCCGATCAGGTCGATGAGGATGTAAAAAAACATCGTGCAGAGTTGATTATGCAGGATCAATATGGTATAGTTGAATGTAAGAATAATGAATGTGTCGGAAAAACTCTTGACGTTCTCGTAGAGGGATATGACGGATATACGGACAGCTACTACGGAAGATCCTATATGGATGCGCCGGATGTAGACGCATCTGTCAGCTTTACCAGTAAGGAAGAGCTTAATGACGGCGACTTTGTAAAGGTAAAGATTTTCGACGTTTCAGATTATGACCTGATAGGTGAGGCTTTATAAAATTCGGAGGGTAACAGATGAATACACCAAACAAACTTACAGTTTTAAGAATGATATTAACGCCGTTTTTTCTTGCGGCGCTTATAATTGAAGCAATTCCCCATAACTATCTTTTCGGACTTGTGTTTTTCAGCGTAGCTGCCATAACTGATTTTATTGACGGCAAGCTTGCGAGAAAAAATAATCAGATTACCGTTTTCGGCAAGCTTCTTGATCCCGTTGCTGATAAAATGCTTACAACGGCAGCTTTCCTGGGATTCATGCAGCTGGGTATATGTAATATCTGGATTGTAATGATAGTCCTTACAAGAGAGTTTGTAGTAACTTCTTTGAGACTTGTCGCTTCTGCACAGGGCATTGTCGTTGCCGCAAACTTCTGGGGCAAGGCAAAGACAATGAGCCAGATGGTTTCAATTGTTGTAATTCTTGTTGCAGGTGAAGCCATTACTTTGGGAATACTTCCCTCAGGCTTCAATCTTTCATTCTTCTCAAACTTCCTGCTTTGGATAACAGCAGTTCTCACTGTAATATCCGGCATAAAATATGCTGTTGATATCAGCCGTCAGATTGACGTAACAATGTAAGAGAAAAAACAGGTGCAATTTTTTCACCTTTGGAGTATAATATTAAGGAAAAGATAAATGCGATTACCGGGAGAAGTAACCGTTTTACGGCATATAAGAGAGGGTGCGGAAGCTGAAAAGCGCCTTATGCCGGGGCGGTGAAATGCACCCGTCAGCACGCAGAGGGAAAGCTTTTTGCGAGTATCTCTGTGCGGCAGGCACCGTTAAAGGCCGTAAGAGTTATAAACAGGAGTGGAACCGCGTTTTTTCGCCTCCGTTGCTAAAAGGCAACGGAGTTTTTTTATGGAGGTGGATAGTTTGTTTCAAAGGCTCAAAGAGGATATACAATGCTTTAAGGAACGTGACCCGGCGGCAAGAAGCAGCCTTGAGATATTTTTTCTCTATCCCGGTCTGAAAGCTATAAGGATGCACAGGAGGGCAAACTGGTTTTATCGTCATCACTGCTTTTTCATGGCAAGATGGATTTCCCAGCGTGCCGCAAGAAAGACTGGAATAGAAATACATCCGGCGGCAACAATAGGCAGGAGACTGTTTATTGACCACGGAACGGGAGTTGTTATAGGCGAGACAACGGAAATCGGCGACGACGTAATGATTTATCAGGGTGTGACCCTGGGCGGAACCGGTAAGGATACCGGTAAGCGTCATCCGACTATCGGCAATAACGTGCTTATCGGCGCCGGAGCCAAGGTCCTTGGACCCTTTAAGGTAGGCGATAATACAAATATCGCCGCCGGAGCAGTGGTGCTGGAAGAAATTCCGCCTAACAGCACTGCAACGGGAGTCCCTGCAAGGGTGGTAAAACGTAACGGAAAGCGCATTGACTGCCTCGATCAGGTTCATATTCCCGATCCCGTCGCTCAGGAAATGTGCCTTATGAAGATGCGAATAGAAAGACTCGAAAGAGAAATAGCAAAACTGGAGGAAGAAAAAAATGAAAATCTTTAATACTCTTACAAGACAGAAGGAAGAGCTTAAGACTATAAAGGAGGGCGAGGTTTCAATTTATGCCTGCGGCCCCACTGTTTATAATTTCATCCATATCGGTAACGCACGTCCTCTCTGCGTTTTTGACGTAATGCGCAGATATATGGAGTACAGAGGACTTAAAGTCAATTTTGTTCAGAACTTTACCGATATTGACGATAAGATTATCAGAAGAGCAAATGAAGAGGGAATTTCTTTTAAAGAGGTTTCCGAAAAATATATCAAGGAGTTCTGGACCGATGCAAAGGGTATGAACATCCGTGAGGCAACCGTTCATCCCAAGGCAACCGAGAACATCGATGAGATTATCGACATCATCAAGACCCTTGAGGAAAAGGGATATGCTTATGCCGTT
>UQGM01000050.1 GCA_900540535.1 uncultured Oscillospiraceae bacterium
GGGGCAAAACCGCAGAATTGCGGATTTTGGCACCGTGGTAGAAACTTGCTCTAAGACTGCCGCAGACTGCCCCTGTCTGGGCTTTTCCGTACATAGAGCGAACGGGGCGGGGCTTTCAGCCCGCTGTGCGCGGCCTTTTTTTCGCCAATATGACGCCGGAGAGGGGCTTCGCTGCCCGCTGGCTGCGGTCTTTATCTCTTTTCGCCAAAGATACAAATGAGAAGCCGACAGCTACCCGCTGGACGGGGATTGCTACAAACTTTCTTTTGCCTCTGTAATGCGGGAAAAGGGAATTTGGCAACCGGCGGGGCAGAGAAATTTTCCTTTCACTCCCTACAACACCGCGTTTTGAAATTTGCCAAACGGGGCAGGCAGCTTTTTCTGGCTTCACCTACCTACTACGGGTGGCTTTGCGATTTTGCCAAACGGACAACAAAAAAAGCAGCAAATCTTTTTCAGACTTACTGCTTTCGCTGGCCGCCGGTGACGGCTGGTATTCAGTTTAGTAAAAGGCTATCAGGCAAATGATGTTGAAAGTGATTTTGCGGTGTCTTAAAGCAGTTCCAACGCTCTTTTATACAATGGGTCTAATTCACACCCGCAACTTCCACATTCCTCATCAGCCTGCTTAATTGCTGATATTAAAGATTCTTTATCAGATTTTCCGTCTAACCATTGTTGCGCGGGAATAGCTATTAAATCCCAACCGGATGCAACAAATTTTTGCATAATAGTTTTTAATTCTTCCATAGTGCGGCTCCTTTCAAGATAGCAACTGACAAATTTGCGGTTACTCTGATTTTACCATATCTACAGTGCAATGTCTATGCTTATCGGTCAAATCTGAACTTGAATAGCGCGGCAATTAGCTGTTGTTTCACATATTCCTCAACCTCGGCGTTGACCTGCCCGTGTACTTTGGAAAAGTAGCGGATATATCCGGCGTAGTGGGAAAGAACGGCGTTTACCGCGTCCGGGTCGCCCTCATGCGCTTTGACGATTGTTTCATAGGGGAGAAGTTTACTCATGGTCTTTCCCCTCCATGAGCCGCCGCAACCGTTTCAAAGCAAGCTGGATATGCCGCCCCGCTGTGCTGCGTGTCCGTCCGATATGTACGCCGATCACTCGCTGCGGCTGGCGCAGGAAGTGATAGCGGAAAATTTCTTCCTGTGTCTGCTCCGGCAAACGGGCAAGGGCGGCGGCAAGTTCCGCATGATACAAAACGGCGGTTTGGTCGCAGGCGGTAAAAAGATATTCTTCAAGCTGCTCCGGCTCGGCAAGCTGGACAAACTTCTCATTCATCAGATAGTCAAGGGAAACTTCCCGTTCCCACCTCCGGCGCAGCTTCAAAATCTTGTCTATGGCTGCGTGACGAATGACAATCTTACAAAAGGCATTGAATGTGTACTGGATATGCACTTTGTAGGCTTCATCTTCGGTCATGGAAATTCCCCCTCTCTGATAATAGTGCGGGGCGGCAGCACTCCTTGCTGTCGCCCCTTGATTGCCTACCAGCAAAGGCAGGCGGGGCTGTCAACGACGACGCGGAGCGGCGTTCATTTTATCGTTGACTGGCTCGGCTGGCTTTGCTATGACAATATAGTTATTTCCAATGCCTTAACTGCGAAAGATACAAATCAAACTGATTACGTCTGGTTTTTTCATCTGCGTTATCGGGATTTGGCATATTCGCAACCAGATAATCCAACAAAGATTCCTTGGATTGATATGCAAATTCCCCATTAGCATAGCACCATTTACAATAGTCCTCGTTATAGCTTCCGTCTGGTTCTCGGCTAATCAGACCATCTTCATTCAATGGCATTCCGCAACACTGACAAACAAGTTGCCGTGGAGAACCCAGAAGCGTATTGATTGACACATCAAAAACTCGTGATAACAGTTTTAAGGTATCTGTATTTGGCTGTGTTTCGCCTGTTTCCCAGCGACTAACCGCCTGTCGGGTAACTTGCACACGTTCAGCCAGTTGTTCTTGCGTAAGGTTGTTTTTCTCGCGTAAATTTTTAAGAATACCTTGTATTTCCATGCCCGTCCCTCCTAAAGGTTGTTTTTACTCATTATAACTTCAAAACGGGGTTTTAACAAGCAACTCGCTGTTGCTGCGGAATAGTGGGCTGCTGTCTATCAATTCTTATGTGTTACTTTATGGCACATGAGCATTGGTGTGCGAAATAAAGCAGGCTTAGCCTGTGCCGCTCATGCTGCGGAGGGATTAACTTGCTGCTTCTTACCCGCACTTTGATAAACGAGTAGATTTTGCCGCCCATGCTGCGGCGGTGCACCTACTTTTGTCCATAGCGACAAAAGTAGGCAAAAACGCATTTTTCTTGTCAAAACAGAAAGCACTAATCAGCGCAAGGCAAGCTTTCTCCCATACGCCCGCTGACGGCAGCTCTGAGGGTGCAGTTTTATCACCATCTAAGTGTAAACGTTTTGCTGTGTTCCATATCTTTTTCTTTGCCGTCAGCTTGGTGGCGTAAGCGTTCACCAATTCACGTCGGCAGTTTGGAAGGTTTTGTTTTATCACCAACAAAGCGTAAACGCTCTAATACTTTCCATATTCTTTCCTTTGCCGACGTGTGCGACTGTCGGGGAGTTAGTTTTATGTGGTTCTTTGGTTTGTATCTTTTTCTTTGCATAAACTCGGGTGCAGGCAATTATAGATACTTTTTACTGTCACTTCGAGTGTGAATTGGGTGCAGCGTCACGCTGCCGCAGGCGCTTATAGTTGTTTCTTAACGTTACTTCGTGTGCGGCGGACACGTCCGCTTTCATTTCGCACACCTAAATAGAGTAATAGAAAAATATATATGCCTGCGATTAGGTTTTATTTTAGACGCAGGCACATATATTTATTTTTAGCTGTATCTCAGTGTGTGACTTGAGTGCAGGCTCAGCCTGCCTATATGCTTTTTATGAAAGAGTAAATCTCATTCCACGCCTTTTTGCTCTCCTTTAAAAAGGGAGCAAAATACTGGAAGTCATGGAACATCCCCTCGTACTTTGTGAGTGTCACTTTGACTCCCGCTCTCTTTGCTCTCTCATAAAGCATATCGCTGTCACTTTCGGAGGTTTCGCAGTCTCCGCACTGAATGAGCATTGGAGGAAAGCCGCTGTAATCCCCGAATGCCGGCGAAAGATACGGGTCTTTCGGGTCACTGGTTCCGCAATAAGGCGTTTTGCGTCTTATGTATTTTTCGTTTTCCTCAAAGCTCTGATTTTTAGGCAATGAATAAAGAGGATCTGTATAACAGTTTTTGCGGTAGGAGTCGCCGCTTGCAGTTAAATCTATAAAAGGAGAAACTGCCGCAATGGCAGCAGGAAGCTCTTCTCCCCTGTCACGGAGATTAAGGCAAAGAGCCAAAGCCAAATTTGCCCCCATACTGTCACCGACCATAATTATCCTCTTCGGTTCGATTCCGCTTTTTATCATACCCTCATAAGCGGATAGGCACTCATTGAGCAGTGACGGATGCACCTTTTCCTTACCCGCATTATAATCGATGCTGTAAACAGCATAACCTGTTTCGGCATATCTTTGAGCCATCTTTCTATACATAAGATTCATCCCCAACGCCGCTCCTCCGCCATGGATATGGAGAATAATTTTATCTTTACAGCAGTTTTTAACGGATAAAATTTCTGTTTTTACTCCGCCGAAAATTTCTGTTTTGTAATCAAAATCTATAGGCGGAGTATAAGGCATATCTTTTATTTTCACATTTCGTGAAAGGGACATATGATTCTTTCTGTAACGGTAAGTGGCAATTCTCAGAACCCCTTTCACCGCTCTTGCTCCAAGGGAAATCATAAGTTTTTAAGCCTCCGGTTCATGTTCTTTACAAGAGGATTCATTATAAATCCAACCAGAACTCCCGATTTAATCAGACAGAAAACCTCGTTCCAGAGTCCGTAAAAGGCAAGCTTATCGTCACAGTGACGGCTCTCCCCGTATTTCTTTCTGTATGTTTCACCAAGGAAAAAGTGCTTTCCCGTGAGATTATAAAACTGAAACAAATCATATTCCCTGTCGGCATACATGGAATTTAAAGGGTCGATGAATCCCGCAAGATTTCCCTTTTTATCTATCATTATATTGGCTATATTGAGATCGCCGTGTATAAGACAGGCCTCCGTTACAGGCTCCGAGAAAATCACGTCAAATTTTTCCCATGCGGCATTCATAGTATCCATAATTTTACCCGAAAGCTCACCCTTATTATAAAGTGCTTGAGCTTCACAGAGAACTGCCTCGGCAAAGGGTTTATAGCAATCAATCCAAGTTTCATAAACGGGATTCAGGGTATCTCCGAAACGCTCGCTCTTATGACTGTGGATGCTGTGAAGCGCCGATGTCACATTCTCGGCAAATTCCATTCGCTTTTTGCGGCTAGTGAGAAAAAATGAAACATCCATACAGGCGTTTCTGCCCTCAAGCATTTCCATGCCGTAACAGTCAACGGGGATTTTATCATCGGCCTGACGGACAAAAAGCACTTTAGGCATCTTTACAGGGGTACTTTCTCCGAGAAGCTTTAAATCATAAGCCTCTTTTTTCAGCATATCCTTTGCTCTGAGAAACTTTACCACCGCTTTTGTGTTATCCTCAAAAGTAACCTTAAATGCTTTTCCGAATGAACCGCCGCCAAGATATTTTATTTCTGCCGCTTTCTTTTTAAGCTCCGACTCTGCGGCATATACTGCGTACTTTTTGCCCTCATCATTTGTAAGAGGTATAGGCGTTATTCTTTTGACCTCCATAGTTTGGCTCCTTTTCACTTATTTTGTTATCCATACTATATCAGACTTTTTTAATTTAAAACATTTCCCGGGAATACCTTTTTTCATGAAGTTTGAGTATTTTTTCAAATTCTTTGCCCATTTTTTCTGCTCCTTTATGAGTGGAATTTACCGGTAATTACAGGTGGTTTTTTTGTTTTCTGCTGTCGATTCAGATTTAATGTTACCGCAGGTGTGGCATAATCGGCTTGTTTCTCCTTATGCTCACTTTGATAAACGAATTGATTTCGCCACTCATGCTACAACGGGATTAAATTGCTGCTCCTTACCCGCACTTTGATAAATGAATAGGTTTTAACGCAGGCACTTATACTACGGTGCGCCGTATCTTGGTGTGCGAAATGAATCAGGCTTAGCCTGTGCCGCCCATGCTGCGGCGGTGCACCTACTTTTGTCCATAGCGACAAAAGTAGGCAAAAACGCATTTTTCTTGTCAAAACAGAAAGCACTAATCAGCGCAAGGCAAGCTTTCTCCCATACGCCCGCTGACGGCAGCTCTGAGGGTGCAGTTTTATCACCATCTAAGTGTAAACGTTTTGCTGTGTTCCATATCTTTTTCTTTGCCGTCAGCTTGGATGTGTAAGCGTTCACAAATTCACGTCGGCAGTTTGGAGGGTTTTATTTTATCACCATCAAAGCGTAAACGCTCTAATACTTTCCATATTCTTTCCTTTGCCGACGTGGGCGGCTGTCGTGGAGTTAGTTTTGTGTGATTCTTTGGTTTGTATCTTTTTCTTTGCATAAACTTTGGCGCAGGCAATTTTGGTTATTCCTCACCGTCACTTAGAGTGCGATTTGGATGCAAACTTAGTTTGCTGCGACTTGGGTGCATCGTCACGCTGCCAGGCTCAGCCTGCTTAAACAAAATGCCTTCGAATAGGTTTCATCTCAAACTCAGGCATTAATCTTTTATTTATGAGAAAATAACATTGTGTGGTTTATTGTGGCTTAGTGCAGTCTGAACCCACTCGCAGGCACTTATAGCTGTTTTTTGCCGCCACTTCGTGTGCGGCTTGGGTGCAGGCTCAGCCTGCTCGCAGGCAATTGTAGTTGTTCCTTACCGCCACTTCGTGTGCGGAATGGGTGCAGCGTCACGCTGCCCGCAGGCACTTATATTTTCTCATTTCCGACAGTCGGTGTGCGGATTATGTGCAGATTTAATCTGCCTTTTCGACTACGAAATCAACTCTGATATCGTCAAAGCCCGGTGACTTGATTGTGACAACGCCTTTGCCTGTCTGTCCCTTTGTCTTTACCCAGAAAGCTATATCGCCGCCGATAAGTGAAATCTGCTTTGGTCCTATTACTTCAACTGCTCCCCTTACTGAAAGTGTTATTGCATTATTTGCAAATGCAAGGCGATTTCCGTTCTGGTCAACGGCTGTGATCTGTACCCTTGCAACATCATATGTCTCTTTTTCACAAAGGGTAAGCTTATCTGCATCAACTTTCAGCTTCTCCTTTGTAACGGCTGTCTTGATAACAGTCTTTACAAGCATTCCGTCCTTGTATCCCTCAAAGCGGTAGGAAACCTGCTCGTCGCCCCAGTCGCCTACATACTTTTCGATTATATTCACAAGTCTGCCTATGCCGATTCCGCCGGCAGCCATTCCGACTCCCGCAAGGAGATAGTATGGAACCGGAATATTGGTTCCCTTTTTGCATCCCTCAATAAGAGCAGGCTTTATGAGCTTAGCGGCAGCCTTATTGAGCTTTTCGTCCTTTTCGAGAACATCTCCGATGAAGTCATCGGCGAAAATGGGCGGATGAGGAAGATTCGGGAAACGCTTGTGATTTGGGTAAGCTGTGCTTACATATGCTCCGTTTTTATAGAGCTTTACATAATCGCAGTTTGTGAAAACGTAAATCTGACCTTTCATGCTTGCGGGATGCTCACCGATATCCATTGAAGAGGATACCTCCATTACGGTGTGATCATCCTGCTGTGAAGCATAAACGGAAGCTGCAAGCTTCGGTACACGGAACATATCAGTTACGCCATGATAGCAGATTCTGTCGCCGCTGCCGAAGTCCTTATGTGTATTGTAGTCAGCCATGCACCAGCCGATTGCGCCGGAGGTTCTGCCGTTGCCGTATGCCTTATTGAGAACTCTTGCATGACGAAGAGCATGCTCTACTCGTACATCCTCTTTATCAAAGCTCTTTGTGGGATACATATGGCCGTTGTGCTCCGTTACAAGATAGGGAGCTGAGAAGCCTGCGACAATTTCGGGAGGCAGAAGCACTACTTTACCGCCACTGTGGATAAAGTCATTATATGTATATACATCCTCAAGAAGGTGGCTTCTGGGGAAGTTTCTTACACCGCCTGTCTGACGTGTATCATCAAGGGAATGTGCAAGAGCATTAGTCTGAGTGTAAAGCTCGTCACAGTCCTGACCCTCGTTGACTCTTACGCCCCAGAGAATTACGCTGGGATGATTTCTGTCACGGATAATCATGCGGCGGATATTTTCAAGGCAGTTTTCACGCCACTCGCCTTCGCCTGTAAACTGCCAGCTGGGCATTTCGGTGAAAACAAGAAGTCCGATTTCATCGCAGCGGTTGAGGAAGTGAATTGAATCGGGATAATGTGAGGTTCTTACAAGATTGCATCCCAGCTTAAATTTAAGCAAATCTGCATCGCTTTCCTGTGCGGATTTGGGCATTGCATAACCAACATAAGGATAGCTCTGATGACGGTTAAGTCCTCTTATCTTGATTTTCTTTCCGTTAAGATAGAATCCGTCTTTGCGGAACTCAGCTTCACGGAATCCGAAACGAACCTCGGTTTCATCCTCGCCGCCGTTAAGTACGATTTTTAATGTATAAAGCTTCGGGTTATCTATATCCCACGGAGTTACATTTTCTGCACGCCATTTTGCCTTTATTACTTTGCCCTCAAAGGCGAATTTCTTTGTCTTAACGATTTCTTCGCCGTCCATAAGGAAAAGCTCCATGGTGCCCTTTGTGCTCTCGGAAAAAGTGATATCCGCATCAATGAGCTTATTGGGCATATCGGCATACTTTGTGCGTACAAATACATTTTCAATATAAGTTTCGCTTACTTCTTCCAGCCAGACCTCTCTGTAAATTCCGCCGTAGCAAAGATAGTCCACCACTCTTCCGAAAGGAGGAATCTCGGGACGCTCTGTTGAATCGAGCTCAACGGTAATGAGATTTTCGCCCTTTACGGCAGTATCGGTAATATCAAAGGTAAAGGGTGTATATCCGCCCTTATGTTCTCCGATAAACTTTCCGTTAAGATAAACCTTTGAATAGTTTGCGGCTCCCTCAAAGTGAAGCAGATATCTTTTTCCCTCTTTAGGTTCAAGGGTAAATGTCTTTTTGTAACAGCTTACAAACTGATAATCCCTCTCATCAAAATAGTTAAAGGGAAGCTCCTTGTTTGTGTGGGGAATCTGCACCGTTTCAAAGGATGAATAATCATAATCGGGTTTTAAATACTCCTCCTTAAAATCAGGAGAATACTTCCAGTCGAAGTTTAAATGCCATACAGTTCGCATTATTTTGTTTCCTTCCTTTCCTTTACATAGTAAAGTCTTGAGTCATTGTCAAGCATCAGTCTTGTCTCTTTGTTGAACCCGCTCAGAGCATAACACTGTTTGGGTCTGAAGCCCGCATACATAAGCCCTGCGCCGCTTACGGTAAACTCCTCTTTTTCAGTGGGCAGACGGAAACGGTCAACTATAAAGTCATAAACTTTGCCGTCCTCCAAATCAAAGGTGAAAAGAGGTGTTCCGTTAAGCACTTCGCCAAGAGCACGAAGATTGAAGCCCTGAACTCTCGCCTTTAAATCATAAATCTTATCCTCGCTAAGTGAGGCAAATTTAACTATATCCTGTCCCCCATTGGGCTGTAATCTATTCTGGAAGAATCCGAGAATAGATTCGCTCTTATCCTCTGAAGTTACCTGCCAGCTGAACTTGTTATCCTTGAAGCAATCGCCTATTCTTGTAAATTCACCGAACTGTAAAAGCTTGCGGTGCTCCTTATAATATGCAATCTGCTTTTTGGCAACGGCTTTTTCAAAGGGTGTAAGATTTGTAACATCCATTTCGTATCCTGTAAGACCAAATGCAGCTACATTGAAGCGATGCTCAAAGGATGCGGGACGCATACATGCAAAGCTCGGTGAGCATGAAACGTGCATTGTCATTACAGATTGGGGATATCCGTATGATGTGCCGCTCTGAATATCGATTCGGTCGAGAGCGTCGGTATTGTCACTTGTCCAGCACTGGGGCATATAGCAGAACATACCTAAATCAAATCTGTTTCCTCCGCTTGAGCAGGACTCGAAAAGAATATTGGGGAATCTACCTGTCAATACATCGAGTATTTCATAAAGTCCCAAAATATAGCGGTGGAAATACTCGCCGTTATTAAAGTTCTCTGTAAGAGAAAAGACATCGGAAAAATGACGGTTCATATCCCACTTGATATACTCGATATTTCCCATCTTGAAAACATCGGTCATGGAATCGATTACATAATCCCTTACATCACGGCGGGTAAGGTCAAGATAATACTGATTTCTTCCCTCACTGGGCTCGTATCTCGAAGTCTGCATTGCCCAATCGGGATGGGCTCTGAAAAGATCGCTGTCACGGCTTATCATCTCAGGCTCAACCCACAAGCCGAACATAAGTCCAAGATCGTTTATCTTTTTGGAAAGTCCCTCTATACCTGAGGGAAGCTTCTTCTTATTTACATACCAGTCGCCCAAGGAGCATTTATCGCTGTTTCTCTTGCCGAACCAGCCGTCATCAAGTACAAAGAGCTCCGCTCCGATTTCCTTTCCGGCTTTGGCGATTGAAACAATTTTCTTTTCATTAAAGAAGAAATAAGTTGCCTCCCAGTTATTTACAAGCACAGGACGCTCCTTATACTTCCACTGTCCTCTTACGATGTTCTCCTTGACAAAATGATGCATATTGTGGCTCATGCCGTTAAGTCCCTCAGCACTGTATGTCATCACTGATTCGGGAGCATCAAAGCTGTCACCGGGCTCTATTTCCCAGCGGAATTCAAAGGGATTGATACCGTTCTGGACTCTCAGAATTCCATGAGGCGAAACCTCTGCCTTTGCAATATGATTTCCTGAATACACAAGGTTAAAGCCGTAGCATTCTCCTGTTTCCTCTGTGCAGGAATCCTTTTTGATAATGAAGAAAGGATTGTGTCTGTTGGAGCTGCTGCCTGTAATTGAACCAACGGAAAATTCGCCCTGGCTGAGCTTTTTCTCATGCTTATAGCGTTCTCTTGCCCACGTTCCGTCAAAGGTTACCATTGTGTAATCGGCAGGCGGCAAATCAATCTGAGCGCTCATGATATTTGTAAGTGTGACTTTTTCCTTGCCTGAGTTTACTACTCTTACGCTTCTTGTTATTACATCGGCATCCTCAAAGACAGTATAGAAAAGGTTAAGGAAAACGCCGATTGCTTTATCTTCAAGCACTACGGTCAAAGTCTGCGATTCGCCGTAAGATGACGGAAGTCCGTTAAGGGTTGGCTTTACATTTGTCACATCCGCTTTTACAAATTTAAAATCAGTTGTAAAGCATCCGTCGGGAGTTGTCATTGAAATTGCAGGTGAACGATAGTCGCCTTTGCCGTATGATGAATACTCAAGGGCGATGTGATCAAGTGAGAAAACACCTGTCTCCTTTGAATAGAAGGTGGAGTTACTATAACCTACTCCATGCTTATCATATATGAATGAATAGTCCGCACATTCGGGAATCTTTCTTCCGTAATAAAGGGACTCAAGCTGTCCTGACTCCAACACACGCATAATGTAGCTTGTCCTTTTAGTGGACAGATGAAACACATTGTTTTCTGTTACTTTAATCATAATTTCCTCCGGGCATTGAAAATTTATTTTACATTAAAAAAGGCGTTATTCCACCTCCTCTTTACTTATGCAAAATTCACTAATGAAATTATAGCATTTAAGAAAATGTTGTCAACAAATCCGACTGTTATTGATTGTATATCTAAAGTCATGTAGTAACATATCAAATTTTATTTTGTGGATTTTGAAATATCTTCTACATTACAGGCAGCGTGACGCTGCACCATGTCGCACAGCAGGCTGAGTTTGCACCCATGACGCACACCGAATAACGGCAAACAGCAACTAAAATTCCTGCGTCAAAGTTTGTGTAAATAAATAAAAATAAAATTTAAACCACAGAACCAATGCAAGCTAACCTAACGACAGCAGAACACGTCGGCAAAGGAAAGAATATAGAAAGTAGTAAAGCGTTTAAGCTTTGACGGTGATAGATTAAGACCCTTAAAACTGCCGACGTGAATTGGTGAACGCCTGCTGAGCCTAACCGACGGCAAGAGAAAAGAATTCGTAAGTAAAAAAGCGTTCACTGTGCGTGGGTGATAAAATAAAACTTTCAAACTGCCGTCGGAGAGCGTATGGGAGAAAACTTACCTTGCGCTGATTAGTGCTTTCTGTTTTGGCAAGGCGGCGGGACTCCGCCGCAAATGCACTTTTGCATACTTTTGTTGCTATGGACAAAAGTATGTGCCCCGCCACGGCATGAGTGGCGAAACCAATTCGTTTATCAAAGTGCAGGTAAGAAGCAGCAAGCTGAACCAGGCGGACACATCAGCGCATTGTATATTATCCGCAAACGTAAATTTATATAGCAGCTTGCTTCATACACTCAGCACATATTCCGAATAATTAGTTTTATATAGCTTTAAATATTCTCCGCTGAATATTCTTTCGCTCCAGTCCGTATTTTCGACATACCATCTTACTGTTTCTTCAAAAGCTTCATCAAAATTATCCAGGGCTTTCCAGCCGATTTCCTTTTGCGCCTTTGTACTGTCCATGGCATACCGTAAATCATGACCCTTTCTGTCCTCTACAAACTCTATAAGCGAATAGGGTTTGCCGAGAATATCGAGAATCTTCTTTACTATGGTGATATTATCAATTTCGCATTTGCAGCCGATATTATATATTTCACCCGCTCTTCCTCTTTCAGCCACCGCTTCAATTCCACGGCAGTGATCCCTGACACTTATCCAGTCACGGACATTGATCCCCTTTCCGTACAGGGGCAGATTCTCATTTTTCAAAGCCTTGTAAATCATCAGCGGTATCAGCTTTTCCGGATACTGATTGGGACCGTAAGTATTGGCGCCTCTCGAAATGCTCACGGGCACTCCATATGTTCTGTAATAAGAAAGGGCAAGCAAATCCGCCGACGCCTTTGAAGCCGAATACACTCCCGACGGAGCAAGCACACTTCTCTCACTGAAAAACTCATCATCTGAATTAAGAGTAAGATCGCCGTAAACTTCATCGGTGGAAACCTGATGAAATCTTTCAACCGGATATTCCCTGCAAGCCTCCAACAGGTTCTGCACTCCCAAAACGTTGGTGGTCATGAATATTTCAGGATACTTTATAGAACGGTCAACATGACTTTCGGCGGCAAAATTTATAACCGTATCTGGTCTTTCACGGCTGAAAATTTCAAAAATCTCACTCTTGTTTAAAGTATCAGCCTTGTAGAAAATCAAACGGGAATCCTTGATTACACTTTTAAGATTATCGAGATTTCCCGCATAAGTAAGCGAGTCGATACAGATTATTTTTACATCCCATCGGCTTTCCAGAATATATTTCGTAAAATTGCTGCCTATAAATCCCGCCGCTCCTGTCACCATTATCCTTTTCATTTTGCATTCAGCTCCAAATTTCAGTTTCCTTTTAAAGTTTATACTATCCCCTTTTAATTGGCAAGGAGCTCCAAGATAAATAAAACTCTGATATGTTCCTTTTGTTAAGGACAGATATGCGAAACACTTATATATTTATACTTTCTCATTTGAGACTTTGTGTAAACATTTCGGATACAGTATCACACCGCTCGTTCATCATGCCTGCTCAATGACTTTGAAAAACTCCTCCGAAGTCTTTCCGTGAGCACGGTTAAATCTTCCCAGCGAATAAAGGCTCGATTCTCCCCGCTTAATATAGTTTACCCTTTCACGACAGGTAAACACTGCCTTAAAGCCCATAGTTTTAACTATCTCAACAGTTTCATCGCTGAATGCTCCGAAGGGAAACACCATTGTATCCGGCTTTCTGCCTGTATGCTCATAAATAAGATTTTGCTGTTTTTCTATATCCGCCTTTATGGCTGCCTCGTAATGCTGAGAACTTTCTCCAGCTTTTCGCATACATCCCTTTCTGCCCTTTGTATCAGTGTGCATATCATAGGTATGATTCTGAAGCTCCACACGTGGATTTTTGCTCAACGTTTCTATCTGCGGCCAGCTGAGATGCGAATAATCAAGATGATGATCTTCCACTTTGGTAAACAAATCCGATGCGGAACCTATAACCGCCAGCACTGCCCTCATATCATATTTTTCCAAAAGCGGTACAACAGCTGTTATAAAGCTTTCATATCCGTCGTCAAAGGAAATTATAATGGGCTTTTCCGGTATATCTCCCTTTCCCTCACAATAAGCTATCAGCTGCGTCATAGTTATGGCAGTATATCCCTTTTCTTTGATATATTTAAAATCCTCTTCAAGCTGCGCTGAGCTTATGGCATACTTGCTCCAAAGCTTCGGATTATCCGTAATCTGATGATACATTACAATAGGCAGCCTTACCTCCGGCTGCGTATTTGTTCCCACAATTCCGGGTGAACCACCTTCGGACACAATCCCTGCGGTGAATATGGCCGCCAATATCAGAAAAAGACTCAGCAAAACCGCTAAAAATCTGCTTCTAACCACTAATACCATAAAAATCCCTCCGGATAGATTCTATGCCGAAGGGAGTTTTAAAATGAATTTATTCCTCGATGCCGTGAATGAGATTATATGCCTTTTCCGGATTATCGGTTATTATGGCATCCGCTCCACGGCTGTTGAGTTCTATTATCTGCTGTTCATCGTTTATAGTCCAGTACTGTACCGCAACATTGAGACTATGGGCATAATTTATCACCTTTTGTGTGCCCAGATTAATCACAAACTGCTTATAGGGAATCTGCAATGCGTCATATTTGATAGTCGCAGGGTTCTGCTTGATTCCCAGAAGCGATGAAAAATAAAACTTCACTACCTCCGCTATACTTGCTGACCGAAGCATATCGTCATATTTTTCATCAAAATATCTTGTTATTTCTCCTTTGAATGTGCCCACTATCACTCTGTCCAGAATATCCCTCTCTTTGAGTATCCGATAAAGCTCATCTGCCGCTCTGCGGCCGTTATCCCCGCCGTCCTTTATCTCTATGATAAAGCTGTACTTCTTCTCCTGTTTGAGTATATAGTCGAGTACATCCTCAAGACGCACTACCTTTAAATCCTCCGGTATGTCGTCCCCTCTGAGTCCACGGTAGGGATATGTACCGTCCGAAGCCTGAAAGTTTTCGCCTAAATTGAGATTCTGAAGCTCGTCAAAATTCTTCTCCGACGGCTTTACTCCCTTTCTTCCGAAAAGCTCCTGCGAGTTGCTCGTGCGGTCAAAATTCTTATCGTGGAGCAGAATAAGCACGTTATCCTTTGTTATATGCAGATCAAACTCGAAAATATCCGTCTCAAAGGTTTCGCTTTCAACACAGTTTTTGAAAGCCATAAAGGTATTTTCCGGGAAAAGTCCGCCTCCGGAACGATGAGCCGAAACAAGGGCATTTCCGTCAACTATGTACGGATTTGTAGTATTGTAGCTCACCGCCTCCACTGCGCCGCATGTGCCAAACAGCAAAAATGACGACAGCGCCGCAACAACAAGGACCACTGCTAAAACCGACACAACAATTTTTTTCTTTTTCATGTTTTTTCCTCCTGCATTAAAATCATAAATTTGTGAATGCCAAAAGTATCCGCATAGCGAAAAATATCTGCATCCTGTTTTACAGGAACAAAGAACAATATTTTAAGTTTTTATAATTATAGCATTATTTCACATAAATTTCTACATATTAAAGATTTTTATGATTAATTTTTCATATTATTGCATTTTTATCTGAATTTTTAAGATTGAAGAAGCTGTTCTAATTAACTGAAGAAAAAAATTTTAAAAAATTTGAAATTTCCTCTTGCATTTTGTTTTTATCTGTGGTATTATTGTCAACGTTGCAGTGAGCAACATCCGGGTGTGGCGCAGTTGGGAGCGCGCTTGACTGGGGGTCAAGAGGCCGTGAGTTCAAGTCTCGCCACTCGGACCATTTGAGAACCTCGACACGTGAATGCGTTGTTGAGGTTCTTCTTTTTTTCAGTTTTTCCTTGCGTTTTAGCTTGATACAGATATACTTATCCCCTTAACCTGTAGCCTTTATGGTCACAGGTTTTTTCTTGCATCTTTATAAATAGTAACGTAAAAGTGAGAAAATTAATACAACTGACTTTTTGTATTTACATTCTATTTTTCATATTAGTTGATTTTTGTATTATATATTCCAAACAGCGATTGCTTTATATTATTCATAGAATCTAAATCTTACATTCATCTATTTACCTTTTTTAATAAAAATAAATGTCATAATTATTAGCTTATTGATATGATAATTTCTGATATATAAATATAAGCATTTCTTAAAAATAACGCGTTTATGCGATATCATCAAATTACACTAATAAGAAAATAATCTGAGGTGATTGTTTTGAAAAACAAGTTATCCCCATGGCAGATTGGAGTTATATCCGTTGCAGGAGTTGCTGTTATCGGCGGCAGCATAGCAGGAATCGGCTACGGAATAAATAAAGCAATAGATAACAGTGTTAGTGAAAAGGTAAACAATGCACTTGAAGATATGTACACTCAGGGCACCGAGTCTTTTGAGGAAGACACTGCGCCCATCGAAACCACTGAGCCTACTGAACCCGCTCAAACAGAGCAGGAAGAAAAGAAACCTACTGAAAAGAAACCTGAGCCGGAAACGGTTATTGTGTACGTAGAGCCAAGCACAAAAGCTCCGGAAACGCCGTCTACAAACGAACCTCTTCCTAAAGTTACATTAGTTTATGACGCTAAATTGACAAAGGAGTTTGCAGAGCTGACGGGAACTGATTATCCCGAAGATTGGCAGGACGGCATTTGCGTAGATGAATCTGAAGATTTTTATGAAAAAATGCTTATAAGTATAATACCGTACAAGAATTACCCCTTAAATTCAGAGTGCTTTTTTGTACAGGAAATGGGAAATGTTTCTGCTGAAAATATTCTCTCAGCATGGACAAATCATACTTCTTTTGTAGGTCGCGGCACTCGTGTTTACAGAGTTGACGGCAACATCATCTGTGCCATTCAGGGTTGACAATCTGTTCCGCTCTACCCCTTTTGCTTTGCCTTTATTAAAATAACAAACCGTAATAATATTTCTTAATTTAAATATATAAAAGACAAAGGAGCTGCCACAAAATCATGACAGCTCCTTTTTACATTATATTTTCACTTTTTAAGTGTGTCCATTTGTTCTGTTGCATTATTTTCTAATTAATGTATAATAACCTTGCAAAAGTGTTTGTTAAAACTTAACAGAAAGAGGTGCTCAATGTGAAAAAGACATGGTGGATTATTCCTGTATACTGTTATATCAGCGGATTTATTAGCTTTTATCTTGAAGTATTTCTGCTAAGCAAATTTGCTGTAAAAACTTTTGAGGACGGTTCAATAGGTTCAGATCCTGTAAAAAGCACGATAATTTCAGGAGCCATTTTTCTTGTCATAGTTTTACTGGGAGGATTGCTTATCTTCCGCCACATGACACGCAAAGAGCTTTTATATTCCGCCAGCGTTTTAGCGGGAGTTAATATTCTTTTGGCCATTATTTCCTATTTTGGTGTTTTAGGAATATTTACATCTCAGATAACCAATTGGACAAGCTTTATTACCTCGCTACTGTCATACATAACTCAAAATTCACTGATTAACTTCATATTTGCCGGACTGCTTGCGCCATATATCTTCCTGCTATTCGGAAAAAAGGAAAACTGAGTTTATTATTCATCTGTTGCAAAGCCAAAACTGACTGTTTACGGCAGCTAGTTTATTGCAGAGGAAAATTCCGATTTACATGGGAATTTTCATATACCGAATTTGATATATAACTCCAACACGGATATAAATGACACTTTTGCCGAATGGTTGAAGCCGGGAATGGTATCAGTGTGAGGATAACTAAAAGCAAAGATTCAACAACAAAGGAGAGAGCTTTATGCCCTCTCCTTTGCATTTTACGTTTTACTTTTTAAGTATCTCTATACCTTCTATGAGCTTTTTGGGGATTGGTATTCCCATAAGTCCGGCGTTCTCAATAATCGATATGCTCTCATTGGCAATGAATCCGATTATTACGGCATCCCTTACAAAGGTTGACGGCGTAAGCGCCGAAAGACGGCACGCTACAAGCACTACAAGAAGAGTAACTCCCTTGCGGCAAAGCCCTTTGAATCCGGCTCTGCTCTCGAGAGTACCGCCATTTGTTTTCGGACTTTTATGAAATACGCCTGCTACAATCAGACCGGTAATATAGTCAATGGACATGAATATTACAAGAGTCGTAAGTGATGCATCCCAGCCTCCGAAAAGCCACGCCACACCGCTTCCAAAAAGTCCCACACAGGCACAAAGTAAATCTTTCATCCACTCACCAACTATACTTTGACACATGCAGCGTCAACAAATCCCGTGACGTTTTCACCTATAGGCGTTTTACCGCATCTGTCCTTAGAGGTTGTGATTCGGTATCTTCCATTGATATTTTCGCCGTCATAAAGGTAATAAGTGCCCATAATGGTGTTGGCAGGAGTGGCAGCTGATGCTGAACTGTAAAGCTTTGCACTGACGAGCTTAACTGCCATACCTTTATATGGCTTTAAAGGTTCAGGTGCTGTACCTGAGGAACCGC